>DASPOZ010000512.1:0-12545 GCA_035625755.1 Candidatus Sulfotelmatobacter sp. | reverse complement strand
TCCCGCCTGCGGGAGAGGGTGCGGCTGAGGGTGTCCTGGGGCCTCGTGGCCAACTCCGATGACAAGGGGAGATCACGGGGGCGAACCAGGCCTTCCGGCCTGCGGGCCGAAGAACGCGAAGTAGGGCTCATCCCGGATGATGCGTTGCAGGTACAGGGCGAGGTCGCGGGCGTGGTAGTCGCCCCACATGCTGGACTCGCCGCGAGGGACCCGGGAGCCCTTCGGGACGTAGTCCCAGCCGTTCGGGCGGTGGTAGACGGAGTGCAGGATCAACCCCTGGTGGTTCGGTTCCGTGCCCAGATACGGCCCGCCGAACAGCGTGTTGGCAACCGTCAGCCCCGCCTGCCAGTAGCGCCTCCCCTCCACCCTCCTGCCCTTCCCTTCCAGGTACCGCCCCAGGCGCAGGAGGCCCTGCGCGGCGATGGTCGCGGCCGAGCTATCCACGGGCTCGTGATCGTTGAAGGGGTCCGCCGGCCGGCTCAGGTAATCGCCCATCCGCGGCAGCCCCGGCGCGCCCGTATCCCAGTACGGGACCCCGTCGGCCGGGGTGTTTTCGATGTAGAAGTCGCACGCTGCCTGCGCCGCCTTCAGCATCGTCGTCTCCACCGCCGCCCGCCCGCCCGAGGGCGCCAGCCCATCGTCCCCCACCAGCGTGAGGAATTCCAACTCCTCGGCATACCCGCACATGATCCAGGCCAAGCCCCGCGTCCAGGTGGTGAATGGCGAGTATCCCTGCTGGGAGTTGGGGCAGCGGTAGCTCCCGTCGTTGATGTTGAAGAGGCTCTCGTGCGCCACCCTGCCCCGGATATCGTAGGCGTCCCGCCCCTCGCCATAAAAGACCGCGTATTTGGCCGTCGTGTTGGCGTGCTCGATGAGCCGCTGCAACAGAGACACCCGCTCGTCCCTCTCGTCCATCAACACGTGCCCGAGCAAATGGGCCAGCGCCAGGGAGCGCAGCGAGCGGATGGTGTCGCAGAAGAGGGAATGCGGCCCGTTGAACGAGTAGATGAAGCCGCCCCCGCCGCCCACCCCCGTCCAGCGGCGCGCCTGCACCGCCCCGCTGCACTTCAGGGCCAATTCGTAGAAGCTCCGCTCCCAGGGGTTCTCGGCGATCCGTCCCTCCCCCATCAGCCGCCACAGGTTTCCGTACGTGCTGACATTGTTGAACCCGTGGTCGTGGACGCCCACCGCCGATACGTGGCCGGCCATCGCTTCCACGGTCCTGCGCCGCCCCAGCTCCAGGAATGCCTTCTCCCCCGTCGCGTCGAATTGGAGCAGGGCCGACCCGTATTGGAAACCCTGCGTCCATTCGGTCCACCCCCGGGCCGTGTACTTCCCCTCCACGGTGAACACCGGGGCCCCACCGCCGGGGTGATACGCCCCCTCGATGGCCAGGATCTTCGGCGCCGACACGTCCCACAGCCGGGCGATCTTCCCTGCCAGGTCGGAGGGCTTCAGGACAGGATCGACCTGTATCATGTCATGGGCACTCTTGCGCCTTCGCGGGGTACCACGACGGCCGCTGGAGGGAGGCCGCAAGCGCACGACACCCCGGGCAGCGCCCGGTGCGGGCGAAACGGCGCGTGACGGGTCAGGTCCAGGTGCGCTGGTCGAGGATCTTCTTGGCGCCGTCGGGGATGGTGCCGTCGGGGACGTACTCCAGGCGGGCCCGGACCTTGATGGCGGTGCGCAGGTCGCTGAGGACCTTCTCGTCCATGCCGAAGGGGGCCTCGCGGGCGTGGGTCTCCACGCGCAGCAGCAGGTCGTCGTCGTTCCCCTTCCTGGCCACCACTGCCTGGTACCGCCTCACCTCCGGGAACCGGGCCATCACCTCCTCGATCTGGGCGGGATGCACGAACATGCCGCGCACCTTGGTCACCTCGTCGGCGCGGCCCAGGATCCGGGTCAGGCGAGGAGAGGTGCGGCCGCAGCGGCAGGGCGCCTGGGTCACGGCAGAGAGGTCGCCGGTGCCGAACCGGATCAGAGGGTACACCTCGTCGAAGCTGGTCACCACCACCTCACCCGCGGTCCCGGGCGGCACCGGCTGGCCCAGTTCCGGGTCGCAGATGTCCACGATCAGATCGTCGGCCAGGTGCATCCCCTCCTGCCGCGGGCACTCGTAGGCGATGAGCCCCAGGTCGGCCGTGGCGTAGGCCTGGCGCACGCGGACGCCGTACTTCCGCAGCAGGTCGGCCCGCAGCGATTCTGGGAGCATGGCCCCCGAGACGAAGGCCACCTGGAGTCGCCACGCCGTCCGCACGTCGATCCCCATCTCGACGGCCCGCTCCAGGAGCGTGGCCAGGAAACTGGGGGTCCCCACGTACCCCGTGGCCTTCAGGTCGTGGACCAGCTTCACCTGCGTGTCCGTGTTGCCAACGCCCCCGGGGATCACGGCGCAGCCCAGCGCCGTGAGGGCGTCCTCGCACATGGCGCCGGCGGGCGTCAGGTGGTAGGCGAAGGTGTTGAGGACGATGTCCCCCTTCCGAAAGCCGGCCGCGAAGAAGGCCCGTGCCAGCCGCCAGTAGTCCGGCGCGGGACCGCTGGGATCGTAGATGGGGCCGGGGGAGACGAAAATCCGACGGAGGGAATCCACCGGCAGGGCCACCAGTCCACCGAAGGGGGGATCCTGCTTCTGGAGTTCAGGGAGGCTGGACTTCTTCAGGACGGGGAGACGGGCCAGGTCCTTGTGCGTCTTCAGGTTTCCCGGCGCGAGGCCGCACGCCTTGAGCCGCTGGGGGAAATGGGGCGTCCGGTCCCAGGCGACCCGCAGCACCTCGACCAGCCGCCCGGCCTGGTAGATGGCCCGGGCCTCGGCCGTCATCGTCTCCAGCTCGCTGATGAAGAACCCGTTCTCTCGATCCATCGCTGCGCACCGCGCGAAGGTGGGGGTCCGGGGCCTGGGCCGGGGATCCCCCCGGCCCCCGACACCCGGCCCCCGACCCCTATTTTTTAGGGAAGATCCCCTCGAAGGTGACGAGCTTGCTGTCGTCGCCGCTGGAGAAGGTGGCGGTCCCCTCGGAAACCTTGATCTGGTAGGCGAAGTCCCCGATCTTCTCCCACCAGTTCTTCACCACGTCCGGGGCCTTGAGGTTCAGGGCCCCCAACCGGTAGCCGGACGTCACGGCCAGCGTCCCCGGAACGATCATGGAGTCCAGCACGGTCACCACCCGGAGCTCATTGGTGGTGCGGGGCGGCGTGTAGAGCCGCTCGTAGCTGATAGGGGTCGCCAGCGGAAAGTACTCCCCCGGCGCGGCCTCGAAGGCCACCGTGAACTTGAAGTCCTCCAGCAGAACGGTGGTGTCGCCCGGGTTCTCGATTTCGAAGATGAAGGCCAGGCCCAGCGGCACGCGGGCCGGGGGCGCCGCATAGGGGAAGTAGCTGGCCACCTCCACCCGGTCCAGCGTCACTCTCGGGACCTGTGTGATGGGCCCGCCGCCCGTGGGCGCCGTGGCGCACCCCGCCAAGATCACCCCCAGCGCCAGCACGAGAACCAGCGTCATCCCTCGTCCCGTTCGCATGATCCTCCCCCTTCGCCCGATCGGCCCCCTCACCCGTACCCTCTCCCCAGGGGGGAGAGGGAGGGAGGTCTAGGACACCCACCGCTTGCGGCGCTTGTAATACTTCACCGCGCGAAAGCTCTTGCGGGCCCCCAGGTCCGTGAGGCCCAGGTAGAAGTCCCGGATGTCCGGGTTCTCCCGGAGCTTCTCCGCCTCGCCGTCCATGACCACGCGCCCGGTCTCCAGCACGTAGGCGTAGCGGACCACGCCGAGGGCCAGCTTGGCATTCTGCTCCACCAGGAGAATGGGGATCCCCTCCTCCCGGTTCAGGCGCGTCACGATCTCGAAGATCTCCCGGATGAGGAGCGGGGCCAGGCCCATAGAGGGCTCGTCCAGGAGGAGCAGCTTCGGCCGCGCCATGAGGGCCCGGCCGATCACCGTCATCTGCTGCTCGCCCCCGCTGGTGAAGCCGGCGGTCGTGTGCCGGAGGGCGCGGAGCCGGGGGAAATAGTGATAGACCATCTCCAGCCCGGCCCGCAGCCCCCGGCCGTTCGCCCCCAGATGGGCCCCCACCCGCAGGTTCTCCTCCACGGTGAGGTGCTCGAAGACCCGCCGCCCCTCGATCACCTGGATGATCCCCATCCGGGCGATCTCCTCGGCGGGCTTCCCGTCGATGCGCTGGCCCAGGAACTCGATGCTCCCCTGGGCCACCTCGCCGTTCTCGTGCGTCAGCAGGCCCGAGACGGCCTTCAAGGTGGTGCTCTTCCCGGCCCCGTTGGCGCCCAGGAGGGCCACCATGCCCCCCGCCGGCACCTCCAGGGAGACCCCCTTCAGGGCCAGTATCACCTCGTGGTAGAGGACCTCGATGTTGTTGATCTTCAGCATGCCCTGCTCACGCACCACCTATTCCGCATTCCGCATTGGATTTACCAGCCCAGCCACTCCTTGTCCCACTTCTCGCGCCAGCGGGCGCGCAGATCGACCTGCTTGACCAGCTCGAACTTGCCCCGCCGGATGACGTAGATGGGGATCACGGAGCCGGGGCGGTGGTCCGTCGGCGTGACGGTGATGGGCGGACGGCCCAACCCCGGCGTCCACTCGCGGAGCGTCTCCAGCGCCTCCTTGATGCCGTCGCCGGTCAGCTTGCCGGCGCGGTCTGCCCGCTTCATGCCCTCGGCCATCATGAGCACCTGCACCCAGCCCTGCACGGTGCGGGTCATGCGGTTCTCCTGGGGGATGCCCGGGTTCATCTTCTTGGCGTACTCCACCACCTTCTCCATCAGGGGGACCTTCTCCCCGTAGAGGGCGTTCACGGCGATGCCCATGACGTTGGTGGCGTCTCCGGCAGCTCCGGTGAGCTTCACCAGGTTCTCGTCGAAGCCCCAGTTATCCACAATGTGGTCCGCCCCCAGTCCCAGGGCGTTGGCATCCTTGATGGCGGTGGCCACCGACATGGTGGTGTTTCCGTGCCACACCAGGTTGGGGCCGAAGTTCTTGGCCGCCAGCACCTGGCTCTTGGTGTCCAATGCCGTGAGCGGGATGTCCTGGTCCGGCCCCACCTCGAAGCCCAGCAGCGCCGCCTGGTCCTTGATGGCCTTGATGGGCGCGCTGCTGTAGGGCACCGCGAAGGCGTAGAAGCACACGAATTTCGGCTTCCCGCCCCGGTCCCGCACGGCCTTGTACTTCGGGTCCTTCATCCACACCTCGTCGTGCCACACGGTGATGGCGGCCCGGGCGTTGCTGGAGTAGTCTGTGCCGTAGATGAAGTTGAAGGGGGTCTTCTTGGGGTCCGTGAGGGCCGCCGAGAACGAATCGGACAGGTAGGGCATGTGGTCCTTGTTCACCGTGGGCGAGAGCGCCTCCGTATCGCCGGTGCCCCAGCCCAGCACGGCCGGCACCTTGTCGAAGTCCCGGAAGCGCTTGTACGTGGTGACGGCCTCGGGGATGCGATAGCCGTAGTCGTAGAGGATCAAACGGATCTTCTTCCCGTTGATCCCGCCGGTGTCGTTCACGTAGGCCACCGCCTCGCGGACGCCCAGGGCCACGTCCTTGCCCACGTCCGAGGTGGGCCCCGTGAGATCGTTGAGCGATCCCAGGCGCACCTCCGCCGCCCGGGCCACGCCGGCCATCCCGCCGGCGGCCAGGGCCACCGCCAGCAGCCACACTACCGTTCGCCTCATCGTTCTCCTCCTCCCGGTTGGGGGCTCCCCTCCCGCCTCGGCTCCGCTGGGCGGCCGTCAGGGCCCGTCCCGGTCTCAGTAGGCAAAGGGCCAGAGGTTGAAGTAGTTCTTCGCCTGCTGCCAACGATACGCCAACCCGCGCGGCTCGTACAGCAGGAACAGGACGATGGCCAGGCCGAAGGCCCCCTCCTTGGTGTAGATGAAGCGCTCCGACAGGGCCGGGGCCCACTCGCTCAGCGGGATCACGGCGGCCTTCAGGAGTTCCAGGACGCCGGTCACGAAAATGGACCCGAAGATCACCCCATGCAGGCTCCCGATCCCCCCGATGAGGATGACCCCAACGATCCAGAGGCTCCAGTCCAGCTTGAAGTGCTCCGGGCTCACGGCGTACAACGAGGGGATCCAGGCCGCCCCCGCGATGCCGCCCAGCGCGCCGGCGGCGAAGAAGGCCAGGAGCTTGTAGTAGACGACGTTCACCCCCATGGCCTCCGCGGCGATGTCGTTATCCCGGATGGCGATCCAGGCGCGCCCCACGCGTGTGCGCAAGAGGTTGGCCAGGGCCGCCACGCAGAGGATCACCAGGGCCACCAGCAGGTAGTAGACCTTGAGGTCCGTGTCGATGGCCCACGATCCGATGCCCACCGTCCCCGGCGGCAGGGAAAACGCCTGCTCCCGCCCCCCCACGCGGCTCACGTACTGGGTGATGATGAAGTCCACCGTGATGAACTGGGCCGCCATCGTGGTCATGATCAGGTAGAACCCTTTGATACGGGCCGAGGGCAACCCGAACAGCACGCTCCAGAGCCCGGCCAGCACGGCGCCGAGGGCGGCGGCCACCGGGTACGGCAGCTGATACTGGAGGATGCCCACGGCGGTAGCGTAGGCCCCCACCGCGATGAAGGCGGCGTGCCCCAGCGTAATCTGGCCGCAGTAGCCGATGAGGAGCTGCACCCCCAGGGACGAGAGGATGGTGTAGGCGGTGATGTTGGCGACGGAGATCAGGTAGCTCCCGTACCCGCCGAGGAACTCGGGCGCCAGCGGCACCACCACCAAGAGGAGGACGGCCAGGACGGCCATCTTGGCCCGCACCAAGCCGGTCTGCCACCAGGCGTGGTCCTGCCGGTAGCGCTCGTGATACGTCCCGGCCGGAAGGTACGCCACGGCTAGCAGGCCGCTGAAAAAGGCCCATCTGCGGCGTTGGCGCGCTCGCGCGCCGCTGCGACGTACCGACCGCGTACGCCTCGCGCCTCGCATCGCGCGCCGCCTTGCAGCTGGACCTTTTTGAGCGGCCTGGACGAAAAGGGTTTCTTCAGCATGCTGCTATACGCGCTCGATCTTCACCCACCCCCACAGCCCATACGGCCGGAACAGTAGGACGATGACCATGAAGGCGAAGGGGGCGATCTCCTTCACGGGCCCGGGGGTCAGCAGGCTCAAGTAGGCCCCCGAGAGGTTCTGGAGGATGCCGATGACGATCCCGCCCACGATGGCCCCCGGAATCGAGTTGAGCCCGCCCAGGACCACCGCCGGCAACACCAGAAGGCCCAGGGTGCTCACCGAGATGTTGAGTCCGTTGATGTTTCCCAGCAGCGTGCCCCCCACCCCCGCCGCCATGCAGGCGATGGCCCAGGCCAGGGCGTACACCCGCTTGGCGCTCACACCCAGGGAGAGGGCGGCCATCTCGTCGTCCGCGGTGGCCTGCATGGAGAGGCCCCAACGGGTCCACTGGAAGAAGGCCACGAAGATCACCAGCAGCATGAGGGCGGCCGCACAGCTCCAGATGAACACCCGGTTGAAGACCATACTGCCCAGGCGCACGGGCTCGGCCGAGAAGACCGGCGGGCTGAAGATCACTGTGTCCGTGCCCCAGACCAGCGCGACGACGGCGCGCAGAAAGAAGGACAGGCCGACGGTGATCATGATGACCGAGAGGATCGGCTGGCCGATCATGGGGCGCAGGAGCAGACGCTCCGTGGCCAGGCCCAGCACGAACCCCGCCGCCAGGCTGGCCAGGAGGGCGGCGAGGAAGGGCAGACCCCAGGCGTAGAAGGTCAGGCACACGTAGGCCCCGACGAGGGTGATCTCGCCCATGGCGAGGTTCAGCACGCCTGAGCACTTGTAGATGATGGTCCATCCCAGGGCCACCAGGGCGTAGATGCTCCCCACCATGATGCCGCTGATGATCAGTTGGAGGAAGATATCCATCGGCGCAGTCGCCTAAGCCCCCGAGGGCGCCGACCCGAAGGTCGGCCCCTGCGGCACGCCGAAGGTCAATGACGGCCGGCGCGGAGGCGTCACGCCTCGGCCGCGGTGATGACGCGCAGGTCCACGGCGCTCCGGGCGACCCGGCCGTCCTCGTAGGTGATGGTGCTCTGGAAGTGGATCGTATCGGCCCCGGCGTAGAGGCCCTCTACCACGTCCCGATACCGCTCCTCCAGGAAGGCTCGGCGCAGCTTGCGGGTACGCGTCAGCTCGTCGTCGTCGGCGTCCAACTCCTTGTGCAAGTTCACGAAGCGGCGGACCCGCGCGGCGGGGGGCAGCCCCCGGTTCACATGGGCCACGGCCTCGGCCACCAGGGTCCCCACCTCCGGTTTCTGGGACAGCTCGGCGTAGCTGGTGTACGGGATGTGGTGGTCCTCCGCCCACTTGCCCACGACCCCGGCATCGATGCACACGGCCGCCGTCACCGCCGCCCGGCCATGCCCCAGCACCCAGGCATCCTTGATATAGGGGCTGTATTTGAGGCGGGTCTCCAGGTAGGCGGGGGAAAATCGGCTCCCGTCGGACAGCTCCATCACGTCCTTGCGGCGGTCGAACACCACCAGGTGCCGGTCATCGTCGAGAAAGCCGATGTCGCCGGAATGGAGCCAGCCGTCCTTCAGGGTCCGCTCGGTCTCCTCGGGCATCTTGTAGTACCCCTTGAAGACGCACGGGCTCCGGGAGAGGATCTCGCCATCCGGGGCGATCCGCACCTCGGTCTCGGGCAGGGGGAACCCCACCGTGTCGAATTTCACGTCCCCGTCCCGGTGGAGCACCGAGATGCCGGCGATCTCGGTCTGGCCGTAGATCTGCTTCAGGTTCACGCCCACGGCGTGGAAGAACCGCAGGTGGTCGGGGCCCAGGGCCGCGCCCCCGGTGTAGGCGTCCCGGATCCCGCTCATGCCCATGTGGTCCCGCAGCTTCCGCAGCACCAGCCAGTCGGCCACGGGCTGCGCCAGACGGAGCGCCGGCGGCACCGGCCGCTTGGCGAACCGGCACTCGGCCACCCGCTGACCCACGCCCAGGGCCCAGGAGTAAGCCCGGCGCTTCAGGCGCGGCGCGTCCAGCACCTTCACCTGGACGTTGCGGACCATCTGCTCGTAGATGCGGGGCGGCGAGAACATGGTCTGGGGGGCGACCTCGCGGATGTCCCGCTGGACCGTCTCGGGCTCCTCGGGAAAGTTGATGGTGAACCCGGCCATGAGCCCGCAGGAGAGGGACATCATCTGCTCGCCGATCCAGGCGAAGGGGAGGAACGACACGAAGTCGTCCGCGGGACCGCAGGGATCCACCTGCATCATGGCCTGGCCCATCTTGAGCAGGTTGGTGTGCGTCAGCAGGGCGCCCTTGGGCTGCGCCGAGGTGCCCGAGGTGTACAGGAGCAGGCACACCTCGTCGCCCCGGCCCTCGGCCACCAGCCGGTCGAAGCGGTCCGGCTCGCGGGCCAGCAATTCGCGCCCCCGGGCCCGCACCGCCTCCAGGCTCATGAGCAGCGGGTCGTCGTACCCGCGCATCCCCTTGGGATCGGCCCAGAGCACCCGCTCCAGGGCCGGACACTTCTCCCGGATGGCCAGGGCCTTATCCACCTCCTCCTGGCCCTCCCCCACCAGGATGCGGGCATCGGAGTGGTGCACGATGTACCGCACCTCGTCGATGAGGCCGTCCTGGTAGAGCCAGACCGCCACGCCGCCCAGGCACAGGGTGGCCACCTCCGCCCAGAGCATCTCGGGGCGGTTGTGGCCGATGAGCGCCACCTTGTCCCCCCGCGTGAGGCCCAGGCTCACCAGCCCCAGCGTCAGGTCCCGCACCTGCTCCAGGTACGCTCGCCAGGTGACGGGCCGCCACACGCCGAACTCCTTCTCGCGCAAGGCGACCTTGCCGCCCCCGTAGTGGCGGGCGGTGATGCAGAAGAGTTTGGGGACCGTCAGGTCCGGTGTGACGGCCACCTGGGGCGGGGGCAGGCTAGCGGCGCGTGGCATAGATCCCCTCCGCCTCCCCCAGATAGGCCTGCACCACCTCGGGGTTGGCCTGCACCTCGGCCGGCGTGCCGTCGGCGATCTTCTCGCCGAAGTTGAGGACGGCCACCCGGTGCGAGATGTCCATCACCACGCCCATGTCGTGCTCCACCAGGACGCACGTCACCTGCCAGCGGGGCTCTTCGTTGATGTCCAGGATGAAGCGGGCCATGTCCTCGACCTCTTCCAGGTTGAGGCCGGCCATGGGCTCGTCCAGGAGGATCAGGTTCGGGTTGAGGGCCAGCGCCCGGGCCAGCTCCACGCGCTTCTGCAGCCCGTAGGGAAGCATCCCCACCACCCGGTCGCGGATGTGGGTGATCTCCAGGAGGTCGATGATCTCCCGTTCGATGAACTCCCGGTGCTCCACCTCCTCCCGGGCGGCCTTGCCCAGGTAGAGGGCCCCGCTCAGCAGACCCGCCCGCATGTGGATGTGGCGGCCCAACCGGACGTTGTCCAGCACCGTCATGCCGCGGAAGAGCTCGATCTTCTGGAAGCTGCGGGCGATCCCCAGGCGCGCGCGTTGGTGGGGCCGGAGCCCGGCCAGGTCCCGCCCGCCGAAGGTGATGCGCCCGTCCTGCGGGCGGTAGAGCCCGTTGATGCAGTTGAGGAGGACCGTCTTCCCCGCCCCGTTGGGCCCGATGACCGAGAAGATCTCCCCCCGGCGCACCTCCAGGCTCACCCCCAGGAGGGCGCGGACGCCCCCGAAGGCCATGTGGATGTCGTCCACCTTCAGGAGCACCTCGCCGGCCTGGGAACCCTCGCCCGACACCATCACCTCAGGATGTTCGATTGTCGATTTCCAATTTTCGATTTTCGATTGGGGTCCCCGGCGCCAGCAATGAGCCTAACAGACGGCCGAAAACCTTATCTCGCCCAGGCTGCTCAAAAAGGTCCAGATGCAAGGCGGTGCGCGAGGCGCCGACTGAGGCGTACGCCGGGTACGCCGCAGGGAGTGCGCGAGCGCGCCAACGCCGCAGATGGGCCTTTTTCAGCAGCCTGCTAAAGGCGTTCGATGATCAGGGCGACGCCCTGCCCACCCCCGATGCCCAGGGTGTTCAGCCCGTACCGCACGCCGCGCTCGCGCAGGGCATGCACCAGGGTCACCTGGGTGCGCGCCCCGCAGGCCCCGATAGGATGGCCCAAGGCGATGGCGCCGCCGTTCACGTTGACGCGCCCCAGGTCCGCCTGCATCAGCCGCAGGGCCCCCAGCGCCTGGGCCGCGTAGGCCTCGTTGAACTCGATGAGGTCGATCTCGTCGAGGCGCAGCCCGGCCTTGGCCAGGGCTTTCTCGCACGCCGGGACCGGGCCCAGGCCCATCCGCGTGGGGTGCACGCCGGCCGAGGCGTAGCTCACGATGCGGGCCAGGGGCTTCAGCCCCAGGGCCTGTGCCCGGCGGGCGCTCGCCAGCACCAGTGCCGCCGCCCCGTCCACGATCCCGGACGCGTTGCCGGCCGTCACCGTCCCGCCCTCCTTAAAAGAGGGCGTGAGCTTGGCGAGCTGCTCCAGGCTCGTATCGGCGCGGGGGTGCTCGTCCACCTCGAAGAGCACCTCGCCCTTTCGGCCCGGCACAGACACGGGCACGATCTCCTGCTTGAACCGTCCCGCGCGGATGGCCGCCACGGCCTTCTGGTGGCTGGCCAGGCCGAAGCGGTCCTGGTCCTCGCGGCTGATCCCCATTTCGTCGGCGATGGATTCCGCGTAGAGGCCCAGGCGGACGTTGGTGGTGGGGCAGCTCAGGCCGTCCCAGATCATGCTATCCACCAGGGGCCCATCCCCCATCCGGTACCCCCAGCGGGCGCGGCCCACCAGGTAGGGGGCGCCGCTCATGTTCTCCATGCCGCCGGCCACCACGATCTCGGCGTCCCCCGCCCTGATGGCCTGGGCCCCCAACGCCACCGCCTTGCAGCCGGAGCCACTGGCCTTGTTCATCGTGTAGGCCGGAATGGCGTCCGGCAGGCCGCCATCCAGGAGCGCGGCGCGGGCCGGGTTCAGGCCCAGGCCGGCGGCGATGGAGTTGGCCATGATGACCTCGTCCACCTGTTCCGGCGCAATCCCGGCGCGCCGGACGGCCTCGGCGATGGCGATACCCCCCAGCCGCAGGGCGGAGACATCCCGCAGGGCACCGCCGAAGTTCCCCAGCGGCGTCCGCGCCCCGCTGAGGATCACCACGTCGTCCATGCTTGCCACTGCAGCCGGACCGCCAGGGTGCGACCCAGGACTCGCGACCGAGGTTAATTGGCCCGGCGCCCGATGACCGTGCCGGCGGGGTCGATCTCCTCGCGCAGGATACGCAGCTCCTGGGCCGTGGGGGGCTCCAGGGCCTCGATCCGTTCGGCCCGCAGCGGCTCGAACTCCATCTCGTCCAGCACCTCGCGCACGGAGCGCCCCTGGAGCACGCCCAGCAGCTTCATCTTGCGCGTGGCTTCGTCGAAGCCGTAAAGGGCCTTGGAGGTGACCACCCGATACGGGCCGGTGCCGCGCGGGAGGCCCTCGCGCTCGCGCGCCCCCGGGGTGCCGTCCAAGAAGCCGGGCGAGCTGATGAAATCGACGCGGGGCACGAAGCGCCGCGGCTCGTGCAGGATGACCACGATGGT
>DASPOZ010000511.1:0-7515 GCA_035625755.1 Candidatus Sulfotelmatobacter sp. | reverse complement strand
AGAGGCGGTGAACCTCTCGGTGGCCGTGGCCGAGCGGTTGCTGGAGCGGTCCGTGACGGCGGAGGACCAGCGGCGGCTGGCGGAGAAGTACGTGCGCGAGGTGGGGGGCCCGAATTGATCTCCGGCGCCCTGTCCAAGCGGTACGCCCGCGCCCTGGTGGATGCGGAGGGCGGGCCGCCGGCGCCTCCGGGCCCCGCCGCCGAGGCCGCGGCCCGGGGGCTCGAGGCCGCCGGTCGGGACCTGGAGGCCTTCGCGCAGCTCCTGCGCGGCCACCGGGACCTGCGGGCCTTCTTCGCCAACCCCGGCGTCCAGCGGGGGGAAAAGGAGGCGGTGCTGGCCCGCCTCACGGCGGACCTGGGGCTGGGGGCGGTGGTCGTCACCTTCCTGCGCCTGTTGCTGGAGCGGGGCCGGCTGGCGCAATTCGAGGCCATCGTCCGCATGTACCGGGACCTGATGGACGAGCGGCTGGGCCGGATGCGGGCCGAGGTGAGCACGGCCGCGCCGCTGGACGAAACGACGCAGGGCCGCCTGGCCGCGCGCCTGGCCGCCGTGGCCGGGAAGACGGTGGTGCTGGACACGAAGACGGACGCGGGCCTCTTGGGCGGGATGGTGGCCCGGATGGGGGGCACGGTGTACGACGGGAGCCTCCGGGCCCAGCTGGCGCGGGTCCGCGAGCAGCTCCTGCGAGGATAGCCCATGGCGCAGATCAAGGCCGAAGAGATCAGCCAGATCATCAAGCAGCAGCTCCAGAGTTATCAGGCGGCCATCGATGTGGCCGAGGTGGGCACGGTCATCGAGGTGGGGGACGGCATCGCCCGCGTCTACGGCCTCGAGAAGGCCATGGCCATGGAGATGCTGGAGTTCCCCGGCGGGGTCACGGGCGTCGCCCTGAACCTGGAAGAGGACAACGTGGGCGCCGTCCTCCTCGGGGAGGACACGGGGATCAAGGAAGGCGATACCGTGAAGCGCTCGGGGCGCATCGCCTCGGTCCCGGTGGGGGATGCGCTGGTGGGCCGCGTGGTGAACGCCCTGGGCGAGCCCATCGACGGCAAGGGCCCCATCGAGACCAAGGAGCGACGCCCCATCGAGCGCTTCGCCCCCGGCGTGGTGGACCGGCGGCCGGTGAAGGAGCCGATGCAGACGGGGATCAAGGCCATCGACGCCATGATCCCCATCGGGCGCGGCCAGCGCGAGCTGATCATCGGCGACCGGCAGACCGGCAAGACGGCCATCGCCGTGGATGCCATCATCAACCAGAAGGGCCAGAACATGTTCTGCGTCTACGTGGCCACGGGCCAGAAGCGGTCCACCGTGGCCCAGGTGGTGAAGATCCTGGAGGACGCCGGCGCCATGGCCTACACCACCGTGGTCAGCGCCTCGGCCTCGGAGCCGGCCCCCCTCCAGTACATCGCCCCCTACGCCGGCTGCACCATGGGCGAATACTTCCGCGACACCAAGCGCCACGCCCTCTGCATCTACGACGACCTCACGAAGCACGCCGCGGCCTACCGCCAGCTCTCGCTGCTGCTGCGGCGGCCGCCGGGCCGCGAGGCGTACCCGGGCGACGTGTTCTACCTGCACTCGCGGCTGCTGGAGCGGGCGGCCAAGCTGAACGACGATCTGGGGGGCGGGTCCCTCACGGCCCTGCCCATCATCGAGACCCAACTAGGAGATGTCTCGGCCTACATCCCCACCAACGTGATCTCCATCACCGATGGGCAGATCTACCTGGAGACGGACCTGTTCTACGCCGGCGTCCGCCCGGCCGTGAACGTGGGCCTCTCGGTCTCCCGCGTGGGCGGCTCGGCGCAGATCAAGGCCATGAAGCAGGTGGCCGGGAAGCTGCGCCTGGACCTGGCCCAGTACCGCGAGATGGCCGCCTTCGCCCAGTTCGGGTCCGACTTGGACAAGGCCACCCAGGCCCAGCTCAACCGGGGCGCGCGGATGGTGGAACTCCTCAAGCAGGACCAGTACCGGCCCCTCCCCGTGGAGCGCCAGATCGCCATCATCCACGCGGGGACGGGCGGCCACCTGGACGACCTGCCGGTGGAACAGGTGCAACCTTTCGAAGAGGCCCTCTACAAGTTCATAGAGGCGCGGTACCCGGGCGTCTTCAAGGACATCGCCGAGAAGCGGGAGATCACGGATGCCATCCGCGCCCAGCTGGATAAGGCCATCCAGGAGTGCAAGGCCGAGGTCACCGCGCGGGTCAAGGCGTGACCCCAATGCGGAATGCGGAATAGGCAGGGTCGGTCGCTGAAAAACCCAGTTCTGGCCAGGCTGCTCAAAAGGGTCCAGATGCAAGGCGGCGCGCGATGGGCCGAGTGAGGCGTACGCCGGGTACGCCGCAGCGAGCGCCCGAGCGCGCCAACGCCGCAGATGGGCCTTTTTCAGCAGCCTGCTGAGAGGCGCTAGCCCGTGGCGACGCTGAGAGACATCCAGCGGCGGATCCGGAGCGTGCAGAGCACGCAGAAGATCACCCGCGCCATGAAGCTGGTGGCGGCCGCGAAGCTCCGGCGCGCCCAGGAACGCATCGTGGAGGCCCGGCCCTACGCCTCCAAGATGGGGGAGGTCCTTTCCAGCCTGGCCCTGCGGTGCGACCCGAAGGCCCATCCCCTGCTGGCCCGCCGCGAGACGGGCCGCAAGGTCCTCCTGGTCATCACGGCGGACAAGGGGCTGTGCGGCGCTTTCAACAGCAACATCATCCGCCGCTCCCTGGAGATCCTCCGCGGCGCCAGCGGCGACGTGCAGTTCAGCCTCACCGTGGTGGGCCGCAAGAGCCGGGACTTCTACCGGCGCCGCCCCTATACCATCCGGTCCGAGTACGTGAACTTCTTCGACAAGCTTGCCTACGCCCATGCGGCCCAGATGGCCCAGGACATCATCCGGGCCTACGTGCAGGAGGAGTGTGACGAGGTGGAGCTCGTGTACAACGAGTTCCGGTCCGTGACCAGCCAGCGGGTGAAGGTGGACACGCTCCTCCCCATCCGGCCGCTGGAGAGGCCCGGCGACGGCGCGGCCGCGCCCCTGGATTACCTCTACGAGCCGACGCCGGCGGCCATTTTGGAACGGCTGCTGCCGAAGCACGTGGAGACCCAGGTCTACC
Source organism: Candidatus Sulfotelmatobacter sp. (assembly GCA_035625755.1). Lineage (GTDB taxonomy): Bacteria > Methylomirabilota > Methylomirabilia > Methylomirabilales > DASPOZ01 > DASPOZ01. The sequence goes on along the minus strand of DASPOZ010000511.1, from coordinate 4,409 downwards.
GGGCGCTCATGGAGTCCCTGGCGGGGGAGTACGGCGCACGCATGACCGCCATGGACAATGCCACGCGCAACGCCTCCGAGATGATCGACATGCTGACCCTCCAGTTCAACAAGGCCCGGCAGGAGAAGATCACCAAGGAGCTGCTGGAGATCGTGGGCGGGGCGGAGGCCCTCCGGCAGGCCGGCGGCTAAGTACTGCAGGGGCGCTGGGGGGCAGAGGCGCAGGGGCGCTCCACCCAGCGAACGACCGAACCATCGAACCACCGAACACCGAACGGAACGTCGAGCCTATGCCTAAGCCAACGACGGGAAGGCTGCTCAAAAGGGCCCAGATGCAAGGCGGCGCGCGAGGCGCCGAGTGAGGCGTACTCCGGGTACGCCGCAGCGAGCGCGCGAGCGCGCCAACGCCGCAGATGGGTCCTTTTCAGCAGCCGTCAGGGGAAAGCGATGAGTGAAGGCAAGATCGCCCAGGTGATCGGTCCCGTGGTGGACGTGGAGTTCGAGCCGGGGAAGCTGCCGGCCATCTACAACGCCCTGGAGGTATCGGGCGCGAAGGTGACGGACATCTTCTCCTACAGCCAGCGCCTGGTGCTGGAGGTGGCCCAGCACCTGGGCGAGAACCGGGTACGCGCGGTGGCCCTCTCCTCCACGGACGGCCTGACCCGCGGCATGCCGGTGGTGGACACGGGGGCGCCCATCATGATCCCGGTGGGCAAGCCCACCCTGGGCCGGATCATCAACATCATCGGCGAGCCGGTGGACAAGCAGGGCCCCCTGGCCACGGGCGCCAGCTACCCGATCCACCGGCCGGCGCCTTCCTTCGAGGACCAGGAGACCAAGGTCCAGATGCTGGAGACCGGCATCAAGGTGGTGGACCTCCTGGAGCCCTACACCAAGGGCGGCAAGACGGGCCTCTTCGGCGGCGCCGGCGTGGGCAAGACCGTGGTCATCATGGAGCTGATCCGGAACATCGCCCAGGAGCACGGCGGCATCTCCGTGTTCGCCGGCGTGGGCGAGCGGACCCGCGAGGGGAACGACCTCTGGCTGGAGATGAAGGAGTCGGGGGTTATCCAGAAGACCGCGCTGGTGTACGGCCAGATGACGGAGCCGCCCGGGTCCCGCCTCCGGGTGGGCCTCACCGGCCTCACCGTGGCCGAGTACTTCCGGGACGAGATGGGCCAGGACGTGCTCCTGTTCATCGACAACATCTTCCGGTTCACCCAGGCCGGGTCCGAGGTCTCGGCCCTGCTGGGCCGCATGCCGTCCGCCGTGGGATACCAGCCCACGCTGGCCACGGAGATGGGGCAGCTCCAGGAACGGATCACCTCCACCAAGAAGGGCTCCATCACGTCGGTCCAGGCCATCTACGTCCCGGCCGACGACATCACGGACCCCGCCCCGGCCAACGCCTTCGCCCACCTGGACGCCACCACCGTGCTTTCGCGGGCGCTGACCGAGCTGGGCATCTACCCCGCGGTGGACCCGCTGGCCTCCACCTCGCGCATCCTGGACCCGCGGGTGGTGGGCGAGGAGCACTACGCCGTGGCGCGCAGTGTCCAGCGGGTCCTCCAGCGCTACAAGGACCTGCAGGACATCATCGCCATCCTGGGGATGGACGAGCTGAGCGACGAGGACAAGCTGGTGGTGGGCCGGGCCCGCCGGATCCAGCGCTTCCTGTCGCAGCCCTTTTTCGTGGCCGAGCAGTTCACCGGGCAGCCCGGGCGGTACGTGCCCATCAAGGAGACCATCCGCGGCTTCAAGGAGCTGCTGGACGGCAAGGTGGACGACCTGCCGGAGCAGGCCTTCTACATGGTGGGGACCATCGACGAGGCGCGGGAGAAGGCCCAGCGCCTCGCGGCCGCCTGACAGGCCGCTGAAAAAGGCCCACCTGCGGCGTTGGCGCGCCCGCGCGTCGCTGCGACGTACACGCCACGTACGCCTCGCTCCGCGCAGCGCGCGCCGCCTTGCCTCTGGGCCTTTTTGAGCGGCCTGTTGGGATCGGGCATTCGCGAAGTCATAACGGTCGGTTTCGGCTCGATGTCTCAGATCGAGAGGCGCGTGAGTCGCGATGGCTGAGCTCGGCAGGAACGCGTTCATGCTGGAAGTGGTCACCCCCCAGCGTCTCCTGGTCCGCGAGGAGGCGACCGAGCTGGTGGCCCCGGGCAGCGAGGGGTACTTCGGCGTGCTCCCGGGCCACATCCCATTCATGACGACCCTGAAGATCGGCGAGCTGACCTACTGGAAGGGCCGGGAGGAGCACCACCTGGCGGTGGGCTGGGGGTACGCCGAGGTGGAGCCCGAGAAGGTGATCGTCCTGGCCGAGATGGCCGAGCGGGCGGAGGAGATCGACGTGGAGCGGGCCGAGGCGGCCCGGCGCCGGGCCGAGGAACGCCTGCGCCAATGGGGCGACGAGACGGTGGACTTCGCGCGCGCCCAGGCCGCGCTCCAGCGCGCCCTCGCGCGCCTGACGGTGGCCGCCAAGGGCCGCTAGGGAGGTGGGGCGGGCGGCCGCGCGCAGTGGCAGCCGGGTCATGGCGGGGCGGGCGAACAGCCCGCCCCTTTCTTTTTCCGATGTCCCTCCTGACGACAAACGACGAACGACAGGCCAGAAACGATCGTGAAGGCTTGGGGACGCATGGGGCGCGATCCGCTCATCACCATCGTCACCCAGTTCGTGACGGCGATGACCTGGGCGTACGTGTACGTCTTCCTGCCCTTCTACATCCAGAGCATCAGCCCCTACGATCGCGAACGCACGCTCCTCTGGACCGGGCTCATCGTGGGCATCTCGGGCGCCACCTCGGCCCTCACGGCCCCCCTCATGGGGGGGCTGGCCGGCCGGTGGCGCCCCAAGCTGATCCTGCGCGTGGGGATCGTGTTCCAGGGCCTGCTGATCGCGGCCCTGGCCGCCACGAATAGCCTCCCTGCCCTCTTCCTCCTCCGCTTCCTCATCGGGACCATCGGCGGGCTCTCGACCATCGGGATGGTGGTGATCTCGGCCACCTCGCCCACGGGGCGGCTCGTGACCACCATGGGCGTCTTCCAGGCCGGCATCACCCTGGGCCACATCATGGGCCCCCTGGCGGGCGCCCTTACGGCCGACCTGGTGGGCTTCTACGGCGCGTTTCTGATCGGCGGGGCGGTGATGGGCTTGGCCTACGCCCTCTGCCAGTGGGGCATGACGGACATCCCCGCCTTCGTGCCCCCGTCGGGCGCCGAACCGGTGCGCGGCGGCCGCCTGGCCGGCGCCTGGCTGCTCTGCTTCGCGGCCGCCCTCCAGATCGCGTTCATGCCCAGCGTGTTGCCGGAGATCGTGGCGGGGCTGGGCGTCCCCGCAGGCCGGGCGGTGCGGATGGCCGGCCTCATCGTCTTCACCTACGGCACGGGCTCCATCGTGGGGTCCTTCCTCATGAGCCGCCTGGCGGGGCGCTGGGGCGAGCGGCGCGCGCTGGCCGCGGCCGCCGTGGGGGGATCGGCCCTGCTCCCCCTGCTGGCCCTGACCGGGAGCGTGGCGGCGTTCGGCGCCGTGCGCTTCGTCCAGGTGGGGCTGATCGCTGGGGCGATCCCCATCGTCTTCGCGCAGGTGGCCGGCGCCTCGCCGGGCCGGACCATCGGGACCATCAACACCTCGCGCTTCGCCGCCTTCGCGGTGGGCCCCTTCATGGCCACGTGGTTCTTCGCCCACGCCACCCCCGCGGCCCTCTACCTGACCCTGAGCGCCTTCACCCTGGCGGCGCTCCCCGCGCTGCGCCGCCCCCCGGCCCCCGCCCGCGCCGAGGTCGTGCGCCCCCTCTCCCCGCGAAAAAAACCTTGACAAGGAGGGCGGGCCCGGCTATCTTGTCACTCGACCTGGCAGTTGCTTTTGTAGGCTGATGCCCATCAACCGCGAAAGCCGACGTCAAGGCTTTCGCGGTTTTGTTTTGGGCCCAGGATTCTAAGAGGAAAGGAGGGATTTGAGCATGCGTGTTCAGGGAACCGTCAAGTGGTTCAACGACAGCAAGGGGTACGGCTTCATCGAGCGCCCGGACGGCGCCGATGTTTTCGTGCACTATTCCGCGATCCAGGGATCCGGCTTCCGCAGCCTCAACGAGGGGCAGACGGTCGAGTTCGACGTCGTGGATGGGCCGAAGGGCAAGCAGGCCGCCAACGTCACCCCGGTTCAGGCGTAACGAACCACACCAGCGAACGCCCCCCGGCGCCACGGCGCCGGGGGGCGTTTTGCTTTCCGGCCCCGCCTCCCGCCCCAGCGTAACCTCCTGATTCGAAAGCTCACACGCCGCCTGACGGCGAATGCGACATAGGTCGCAGACGCGGCCGGCAGCCTGCCGTATATTTCCCGGCAGAGGCCGAGGGACCGACGGCAGGAGGCGGGACGATGCACACCTGGGCGCTGCCCGTGATCGACGAGGA
>DASPOZ010000510.1:0-6436 GCA_035625755.1 Candidatus Sulfotelmatobacter sp. | reverse complement strand
CCCGGCGGCTGCTCGATGAAGCTGCACAGGATGTTCTGCCCCGCGATGAAGCGGGTGCCCACCTTGTCCGTCAGCGGGACCAAGGGGATGTCCGCGATGCGATAGTAGTACTTGGGCGTCTCGTCCGGCATGGTCGCCTCCTTTTCAGGCGCTCGCCCCTCCCCCCGCCAGCGGGCGGCGGGCGGGGCGCGGGGCGCGGGGCGGCTAGAACAGTTTGAAGCGTCCGGCGAACTCCGGCTGGACCGTGACCTGCGTGAAGACGCGGTCTTGCTCCTCCCGGACTGCCGCCATCATCCAGAGGAACCCGGTGCACGTCCCGGGGGAGGCCACGTTGGAGTGGTAGCCTTTCTTGATGGCCACGGCGTCCCCCTCCCAGACAGGGACCACCATCTCCATGTCCTTCGCGTCGGTGTAGTTGAGGTGCAGGGCGAAATTCGGGCCCGGCATGTCGATGTACAGGTAGATCTCCTCCTTCTCTTTGTGGTGATCGTGGGGCGGCCAACTGGTCCAATTCCCATCCTTGCTGAAGGTCACCCCCGCCAGGAGCCGCCCCGCCCGGACATTGCCCTCCCCGATGAGCGTGTGCAGGGTGCGGGCATACGGCTCGACCCCCGCCTTCCGCACCAGCTCGGGATCCTTCAGGACGTCCTCGAACCGGACGAACTGCACGGGGTACTTCTTGCTGGAGGGCGCCGCGAACTCCGCCAGATCGAAGGCCCCCGCCGAAGCCGCCGTGCAGCGGCTGTCCCGCGGCAGGTAGAGGGCGTCGTACTTGCCCAGCGAGTACGTATGGCCGTCCACCCGGAGGGTCCCCGTTCCGCCGAGGCAGACGAACCCCGTCTCCTCGTCTCCGGATTCGACGTCCACCGCGCCGCCGCCGGGGCCCAGGACGATGCGGCCGTACCGGAGATACTCCAGCCCGCAGTTATATTGATGGATGACGCGTTTCCGGCCCTGCCCCCGGTGCGTCCCTCGAAACAGCCAGGCGTGTCCCATGGGTTCCCCCCCGTATCTTGCTGGATGGAGCAGCGCGGCCCTTCTGGCGCCGGAAACCGTCGTCCCCGCTGCGTTTCCCTGTCAGGAGGCGGGTCGCTTCCCGCGCACGGCGCGTCACGGCGTGGATCTCGTCCCTGATCCCCCGCTCCTGATGCACGTACGCGGGGAAGGTGACGCTGATGACGGCGACGGTCTCCCCCTCCCCGTTTCGGATGGGCGCCGCCACGCACATGATCCCCCGCGTGATCTCCTCTCGGTCCACCGCATAGCCGCACCGCCGCACCCGCTCCAGCTCGCGCTCCAGGAGGACCGGGTCGGTTATGGTGCGGGGTGTGAAGGCCTGGAGGCGACGCCCGAGGATGCGCCGTCGCTCGGCCGGCCGCATCCCCGCCAGCAGCACCTTCCCCATGGCTGTGCAGTGCAGCGGGAAACGCTTGCCGACCTCCGAGTACAGCTTGACATCGAAGGTCCTGAGGGATTCCAGCTTGTCCAGGTAAACCCCGGCGTCCCCGCTCAGGACGCCCAGGTGGCAGGTGTGCTGGGTTTCGGCCCGTAAGTTGAGGAGCAGCGGGCGGACGTAGGACTTGAGGTCGAAATGGGACGTGACGGCCGATCCCAGAAACGAGAGCTTGAGGTCGCCGTAGTACCGTCCGCCCTCTTGGTCGAACCGGAGATAGCCCGCGCCCACCAGGGCCTTCAAGACGCGATGCGCGGTGGCCTTCGGCAGGCCGGTCTTGGCCACCACCTCGGAGTAGGCGAGCCCCCCCTCCTGATGGGAGACCACGGTCTCGAGGACGGAGAGGATCTTGGCGACGCTGCTCATGCTGCAGGGTTCCCCGCGTTCCTGTCCGGGGGGAGGGCGAGCCTCGGGCCGATGGGCTGGTTCCAAATATGAAACTAAGTTCCCTATGTGGAAAACTTAGGCCAGCCCTCTGCCCGCGTCAAGCCCCTTTTTCGGCAGCCTCCCCCCGGGAGGCCTCCCGGCGCGCCGTGGGCCCACCCGACACCGGCGGCCTGTTTCCGGGCTGGAGACCCATTTCTTCAGTTCCCATAGGCTCTGGACCCTCGATGGGGTAGAGGGGGTCTCCATGCAGGGCCTTCGTGCGCCAGGGCCGCAAGCGTCGCGCGGAGAGGGCGGGCGCCGCTGGAGGGCGGCCGGGCTCCCCGCTGCGGCGGCTAGCCCCACGGCCGCTGCCGCCCAGGGAGCGGGGGGTGCCAGGCTTTTCGGCGGCCTCCTACAGGGTCAGGTAGCCGCCGTCCACGTAGATCGCCTGGCCCGTCACGTAGTCCGCGGCCGGCGAGGCCAGGAACACGGCGGCCCCGGCCAGGTCTTCGGGCACGCCGAACCGCCCCAGGGGATGCCGCGCGAGGATCCGGTCGTGCCATTCTTGGTTCTGGAAGAGCGCGTCGGTCATCTCCGTGCGGAACCAGCCGGGGCCGATGGCGTTCACCGTGATCTTGTGCGGGGCCCACTCCACGGCCATGGACTTGGTGAGCTGGGCCACGGCCGCCTTGCTGGCGCCGTAGGGGGCCACGTTGGGCAGCCCCCGCTCAGAGGTGAGGGAGACGATGTGGATGATCTTGCCCCCGCCCTGGTCCTTCATCACGCGGGCGGCGGCCTGCGAGCAGAAGAAGAGCCCCTTCAGGTTGGTGGCCATCACCTCGTCCCAGTCGCGCTCGGAGAACTCCAGCATGGGACCGCGCCGGTTGATGCCGGCACCGTTCACGAGGACGTCCAGCCGGCCGTGCCGCGAGCGCACGGCGTCCACCAGGCGGCGCGCCTCGTCCGCACTGCTCACGTCGCCGGCGAGCCAGGCGCCCTTGCCCCCGGCCCGCGCCATCTCGGCTACGGTCGCCCCCAGCGGCGCCTTCCGCCGCCCCGCCACCACCGTGAACGCGCCGGCCCCGGCCAGGCCCAGGGCGATCCCCTTGCCCAGCCCCGTGCCTCCGCCCGTGACCAGCGCCACCCTTCCCGAAAGGTCGAAAGACGGTCCCCCCATGGCCACTCCGCTCCGCTGCGAGAAGCTTTGAGCCATCAGCCATCGGCGTGAGAAAGCGCCGGCTCAGCGTTTGACCAGGACCTTGAACTCGCGCGCCTGGGGCGAGAGCAGCAGGTCGAAGGCCTGCTGCAGCTCCGCCGGCGCCACCACGCGCGAGATGAGGGGCTTCAGGTCCACGCGGCGGGAGATGGCGAGGCGCAGGGCCTCCTCGAACTCGTAGGCGTAGCCCACCATGCCCACCAGGCGCAACTCGCGCCCCACGATCTGCATCATGTCCAGCGTGGCCGTCGGCTCCTCGTAGATCCCCACGGCCACGGCCGTGCCGCCCTTGCGCAGGGCGGCCAGGCAATTGCGCAGGGGCTCGGCGTGCCCCACGCACTCGAAGGCCGCGTCCACGCCCTGCCCGTCCGTGGCCTCGCGGATGGCCGCCACCGCGTCCTCGCGGCGGCCGTTGATGGCCACGTCCGCCCCCAGGCGGCGGGCCATCTCCAGGCGATGGTCCTGCAGGTCCACGGCGAGGACCTGGCCGGCCCCCGTGATGCGGGCCACCTGGAGCACCAGCAGCCCCACCGGCCCCACGCCGAACACGGCCACGCGGGACCCGGCGGCCAACGGCGCCTGGTTCACGGCGTGCAACGCCACCGAGAGGGTCTCGATCATCGTGCCCTCCTCGAAGGAGAGCGATTCGGGGAGGGGGTACACCCAGTCCTCGTCCCGCAGGACGAACTCCGCGAAGCCGCTGCCGCCGGCGCGGTGGATGAACGTCATCTGATCGCACCGCTGGGGCTGGCCGCGCCGGCAGGCGGCGCAGCGGCCGCACGAGAGGAGGGGGTTCACGCACACGCGCTGGCCCACCTCCAGCCCCCGCACGGCGCTCCCCACCTTCCGCACGATGCCGCTGAACTCGTGGCCCACGCCGGCCGGCAGGGGGGCCGCCGGGTGCTTGCCCTTGAAGATGTGCAGGTCCGACCCGCAGATGCCGCACACGCGGGTCTCGATGAGCACCTGGCGCGGCTCCGGGTCGCCCAGGGTGAGTTTCTTGTAGGCGATCACCCCTGGCCTCTCCACGATGGGACTCTGCACCTCGACGGCCATAACGGCTCTCCTCCGCTGAAGGGGGAAGGATCGGTCCCTCGTCCGGCCTCAGCCCGCAGGGGCCAGGTGGCCCTGCAGGCGGGGGAGCAGGCGGGAGTAGCGGCGCTGGGTCTTGTCGTTCTTCACGGCGATGGCCGTGGCCTTGCGCGTGCCCACCAGCGCCAGCAAGCGCCGCGCCCGGGTGATGGCCGTGTAGAGGAGGTTGCGCTGCAGCAGCACGAAGTGGTGCGTGTGGATGGGCACCACCGCCGCGGGGTACTCGCTGCCCTGACTCTTGTGCACGGTGATGGCGTAGGCCAGGGTCAGCTCGTCCAGGTCGCCGAAGTCGAAGGGGATCACCCGGTCGTCGAACCGGATGTGGACCTCCTGTTCCTCCGGGTCGATGCGCTGGATGCGCCCGATGTCGCCGTTGAAGACGTCCTTGTCGTAATTGTTGCGGAGCTGCATCACCTTGTCGCCGGTGCGGAAGAGGCGGGTGCCCCGCACCACCTCGGTGCCCCGCGGGTTCAGGGCGGCCTGCAGGGCCGTGTTGAGCTGCCCCGCCCCGATGGGGCCGCGGTGCATGGGGGTGATCACCTGGATGTCCTCCCAGGGGTCCAGGCCGTGGCGGCGCGGCAGGTCCCGCGTCACCAGGTCCAGGATGCGGCGCTGCACCGCCTCGGGCTCCTCCTCCTCGCAGAACAGGAAGTCGCCGCCGCCGTCCCGTGGGGCCAGGGGCATGGCCCCCTGGTTCACCCGGTGGGCGTTCACCACGATCTGGCTGGCCTCGGCCTGCCGGAAGATCTCGGTGAGGTGGATCACCTCGGCCACGCCGGAGGCGATGACGTCCTTCAGCACGGTGCCGGGGCCCACCGAGGGGAGCTGGTCCACGTCGCCCACCAGCACCAGCCCGGCCTGGAGGGGCACGGCCCGCAGCAGGGCGTACGTCAGCGGCAGGTCCAGCATGGAGGCCTCGTCCACCACCACCCAGTCGGCCTCCAGCGGCCGGTCCAGGGTGCGTTGGAACTGCCCGTCCCGCGGGCTGAACTCCAGGAGGCGGTGCAGCGTCTTGGCCTCGCGCCCCGTGGCCTCGGCCATGCGCTTGGCCGCCCGCCCCGTGGGGGCCGCCAGGGCCACGCGCAGCTTCTTGGCCTCCAGGATGGGCAGGAGGCAGCGCAGGATCGTGGTCTTCCCCGTGCCCGGCCCGCCGGTGACCACCACCAGCTTGCGCTCGATGGCCTTGCGGATGGCCTCCCGCTGCTGCGAGGCCAGCGTGATGCCGCCCCGCTCCTGAGCCCACTGGAGCGCCTTCTCCAGGTCGATGGGCACCTGCAGGCGCGGCGCGCGGGCGATGTCCCGCAGGCGCTGCGCCGCCCGCACCTCGGCCTGGTAGAGCGACTGGAGGTACGCGCCGGGGCCGTCCGGCCCGTCCTCCACGACGATGCGCTCCTGCTCCTGCAGCGACTGGAGGGCCGCCTCCACGGCGGGCGCCTCCACCTCCAGCATCTCGGCGCACTCCTCCACCAGGCCGGGCATCGGGTAGTAGAGGTGCCCCGCCTCCGTGAGTTCGTTGAGCGCGTGCACCACGCCGGCCTGGGCGCGCCCCGGAGAGTCCTTCGGCACCCCCAGCTTCTGGGCGATGCCATCCGCCGTCTTGAAGCCGATGCCGTAGATATCCTGGGCCAGGCGGTAGGGATCGTCCTTCACCACCGCGATGCTGTCCTGCCCGTACTGTTTGAAGATCTTCACGGCGTAGGCGGGGGAGACGCCGTGTTCCTGGAGGAACAGCATCACCTGCCGGATCTCGCGCTGTTCGTGCCAGGCCCGGCAGATGCGCTCGTGGCGCACGGGGCCGATGCCCTCCACCTCCAGCAGGCGGTTGGGCTGCGCGTCGATGACGGCGAGGGTGTCCAGGGCGAAGGCCTCCACCAGACGCTTGGCGAACACGGGCCCGATCCCCTTGATCAGGCCGGAGCCCAGGTAGCGTTCGATCCCCAGGAGGGTGGAGGGGGTGACCGTCTCGAACCGGTCCACCTGGAACTGCTCGCCGTACTTCTTGTGGACGGTCCAGCGGCCGTGCAGGCGCAGCGTCTCACCGGGATTCACGGCGGGGAGGTTGCCCACGATGGTGGTCAGGTCGCGGCGCCCGGGCACCTGCACCCGGCCCACCACGTACTGACTCTCCTCGTTCACGTACGTGATGCGCTCCAGCGTGCCCTGGATGGTGCTGTACGTCGCCTCGGCCACCCCCACCCTCCTGGTTGCACCCTACGCTAGCGCCACCCCCCTTCGTCGGTCAACAGAAATGCCCCTCCGCTACGTCAGAAGTCCGTGGATGGATCCTGCCCGTTCCCGCGCTGCGGGCC
>DASPOZ010000509.1:0-5773 GCA_035625755.1 Candidatus Sulfotelmatobacter sp. | reverse complement strand
CCCATCAACACGGCCTTCCGGCCCGCGGAGGCCGCCTACCCGCTGGCCCACGCGGAGCCCTGCCTGCTGGTGGCCGCCGAGGCCTTGCGGGAGACGGCGGAGGGGGCCCTGGCGGAAGCCGGGCGTCCGTGCCCGGTGCTGTGGGCCGGGACCGGCGGGCTCGCCCAGGATGGCTCGCCGGGGGAGACGCCGGACCCGGGCGCGGCGGCGCCCGAGGACGTGTGCTGCTTCATCTGCACCTCGGGGACCACGGGAAGGCCCAAGGCGGTGATGCAGACCCAGCGGAACTACGTCCTCACCGGCGAGGGCTTCGCCCGCTGGCTGCGGCTGCGGCGCGACGATCGGCTCATGGCGCTGCTCCCGCTCTTCCACATCAACGCCCAGGCCTACTCCACCATGGGCGCCCTGGCCGCCGGGGCCGGGCTCATCCTGCTGGAGCGCTTCAGCGCGAGCCAGTTCTGGGACCAGGTGCGGCGCTTCCGTGCCACGCAGGTCAACATGATCGGTTCCATGCTCCTCATGCTCTGGAAGCAGCCGCCCACGCCGCGCGACCGCGAGCACGAGCTGCGGGCGCTCTACGCCGCGCCGGCGCCGCGGGAGGTCTGCCGGCAGTTCGAGGAACGGTTCGGCGTGGCGGTGCTGGAGGGCTTCGGGATGAGCGAGTGCACCTTCGGCCTCATCCAGCCGCTGGACGGGCCGCGGGTGCCGGGCGGGATGGGCCGCCCCCGCGAGTTGCCGGAGCGGGGCATCTGCAACGAGGCCCGCCTCGTGGACGACGCGGGGCGCGACTGCCCGCCCGGGACCCCGGGCGAGCTGCTCCTCCGCAACGCCGTCCTGATGGCCGGCTACTACAAGGACCCGGCGCGCACCGCCGAGGCCCTCCGCGACGGCTGGCTCCGCACCGGCGACCTGGCCGTGCGGGACGCGGCGGGGGAGTTCTTCTTCGTGGGGCGCAAGAAAGACCTGATCCGCCGCCGGGGGGAGAACGTCTCGCCCGCCGAGGTGGAGGCCGTGCTCAACGCCCACCCGGCCGTCCAGGAGGCGGCCGTGCTCGGCGTCCCCTCCGCCTTCAGCGAGGAGGACGTGGCCGCCTACGTGGTCCTGCGGGACCCGGGGGGCGCCACGGCCGAGGACCTGCAGGCCTGGTGCGCCGAGCGCCTGGCCCCGTTCAAGATCCCCACCGCCTGGCGCTTCTGCGACGCCCTGCCCAAGACCAGCACGCAGAAGGTCCAGAAGGACGCGCTGCGCGCCGCCTTCCTGACCCGCTAGAATCCCGAATCCGGCCTCAGCCGGTGCACTCGAGGCGCGCCGAACGCATTGACCCCGCCTGCCCGCTCCCCCGGCCCCCAGCGCGCTCGCCCCTCATTCGGTCTTCTCCGCCGCCAAGAATACCCTCGCCTCGATGTCCAAAAGAAATCGGGGCGGTACGCGCGGGCCGTTTGGAGGGGCAGGCCAGGCGTGGGGGCGCGCAGGCACGCCCCGGGTCTTCGGTGGCCCTGTGCGCGAAGGACTTGGATCCGGCCATGGACTGGTGGCTAGCCGAGCTTGCGTCCGGCAAGCACCGCGCGCGAGACGCGGCTTCTCATGGGTGAGGTCCCATGAGGTCGACGGGGGACACGGCGCCGGCGGGCCCCTCCTCAGGGCCGGGCCGTTGACCCTACCGCGCCGGCCAGGCCTTCTGGCCCGCTTCGGCTGGGAGGCCCGGAAGGGCTTCGGGGACCTCCCGACCGGAGGGGGTAGCCAGTCGCCACCACCACCTGCCCACCCCCCATTGCCACAAGGCGCGCAGGCCTGGCCGGAGATCTCCCCAGAGGAACTCGTCATAGTTCCCGGTGTTGAAGCAGCCGGCCAGGAAGTCCCCCAGGGCCCGAACCTTCGAAGGACAGTCCCGCGGGTCATTGCCCTTCCACCCGCGGAGGAAGTGCTCCAGGCGCTGGAGTTCTCCCACCAGCCGTCGGCAGCCCACCCCGGCCCGGTAGGCCGCAGGCTGGGGAATCTCTCCCGCCACCAGGTACCGGTAGAGCCAGACGGGGAAGTCCATGCCGGCCGCCAGGGTGAAGCCGATGGACCCCCAGAACCGCCCGTTCACATCCAAGAGGTATGGGCGGACCCCGTCCTCCACCCAGAACTCCCCCTGGGCCACCCCGTCCCAGCCGATCGTCCGGAGGAGCCGCACCAGGTGCCCCACCAAATCCGGGTGCGCGGGCTCGGCCATCCACCGCACGCCCACCCCCCCGGGCGGCAGCGCCCGCGGGGCCCGGTACTGAATGAAAGCCAGGGGGCGGCCCCCGCCCAGAAGGACGGCCACGCACACCCAGTTCCCGGCGATATATTCCTGGGCCAGCGGCCCGGGCTCCCCCGGGGGAAGCTCCGCCAGACAGCGGGCGACCTCGCCCGTGTCCCGGCAATAGAGGACCTTGAACCGGTCGCCCCGCCCATCGAGGTACTTGGCCGTTGGTTTCAGGACGACGGGGAAGCGGAAGCCGTCGAGCTGCGGGCCCACCGGCCGACCCCGGTCGAGCCGCACCGTGCGCGGCATCGGGATCCCCAGGCGGGCGGCCAGGGCCAGCATGGCCTCCTTATCGAGGAGTTGGCGCACGACTTCGAAAGGGGGGCAGGCGAGCCGCGTCCGCCCGGCGAACCGGTGGGCGGCCTGCGAGAGCGCCGCCAGGGTCGAATCGTCCCCTGGGATCACGAGCCGCGGCCGCCACCGCTCCACCTGCTGGGCGACGGCCTCCACGAAGGCCCGGGGGGACCGGGCCGCCGAGGGATAGACGAAGTGGCCGCACACGTAACGGGAGGCGAAGCCGGGACTGGCCGGCGTGGAGCCGCCGAGGAGGACGCGCAGCCCCGCCCGCCCGAGCGACCGGGCCACGTTCAGACCCGTATAGCTTTGCCCGGACGTTACCAGGACGTCCATCGGCTCGCTGCGCGCCATCAACGGCTCACCCGTAGCACGCCGGAGGCCTTTCCCACTGTCGCTCAGCCCGCGTTGGGCCGGGCGCCATTCCCCCTGGGAGCGCCCGCGGCCCATGCCAGATCACGTGCCGGACCGCTCCCACCCAAGTCGTCCGACCCTTCTTCGATCCCGGGGCCGCGCGTCTGGGTTGGGCGCGCGGTGTTGCGCGTGAGAAGGCGGTAGGCGACGGCCCGCAGCCCGCGCCGAAAGACGCCGAGGGGGCCCCGCTCCAGGGGGCCCCATCCGGCGCAGGTCAGCAGGAAGCGCGCGCAAGCTGGCCCCGGGTCATCGAACGCCCAGTGCACGAACGATTTAGGCCCGGCCAGGGACCGGAGCCATCCCGGGAGGCTGAGGCAACCCCGCCGGCGATACCGGAGGGCCGCCTGAAAGTCGTCCTTGAGGGTGAGCCACTTCATGTTGCCCCGGGGCAGGGGGCTTCGCTGCTCGCGGGGCGCTTCGCCCAGTGCCTCCTGATATCCCATGACGGCGAGGTTGACCCCGCACGCGGCGGCCAAGGCATGATGGAGGGCCAGCCGGGCGTTCACCTCGATGCAGTAGTAGCGCCCGTCCCGCGCGTCTTTCTTGAAGCACACGGCGGCATTGCCCCGATAGCCGACGGATTCGAGGAAGCGGAGGGCGAGCTCCTCCAGCTCCGGGACCTCGACCGCCCGCACGGAGGTCCCGACGCCGTTGCCATCGATGGGGAGGACGCGCAGCTTCTGGATGGCGAATTGTGCCAGCGTCTTTCCCGTGCTCCCCAGGTAGGCATAGACGTCCACCAGGTGCTCGTCGCCCCCCACGATCAGATCCTGGACCACCACCTCGGGGTCGTATCTGGCGACCGCTGCATACGTGGCCGCCAGCTCCGCCGGGGAGGCGACGACGATCCGCTTGATGAATCCCCCGGCCCCCTTCCCGAAGCGCGCCTGGAACTCGGCCCGCATCCAGGCCGGCGAATAGGCCGGCTTGAGGATGGCAGGATAGGGAACCTCGGCGGCGATGCGTTCGATGTCCGCCAGGGTTGCGGCGAAGAAGGTCTGTGGGACGGGCAACCCATGGGCCTTTGCGAGCAGGTCGAATTCCCGCTTGTTGATGAGGCCCCTCAGGACGTGAGGCTCGGGCAGGATGAAACGAAAGGCCCCCCGGAGGACATCCCGCCGCTCGGACATGAACAGGGCCGTGCGGTCGTTTGTCGGGATGAGGACCGGAGGCCGGTCGAGGCTCCTCCCGACCTCCATCAAGCACCGTTCGTACGCCGCGGCCTCATCCAGGGGCGGGGAGATCACCACCCGGCAGAACTTCGATGCCAGGGCCACATCTCCGGGGTTGGAATGGATCGCGATCACGGGGATCCCGCAGCGGCCGAGGCTCCGGTAGACGCCGATGCCGAGGTTCCCGACGCCGAGCACGACGGCCGCGGGCGGTGTGCCCGCGCGGTGCCAGCCATTTCGGCTGCCCTCGACAGCCCGCGGATCCTCTGTCGCCACAGGTGTGGTCATCGCCCCTGCGCCTCCACGAATCTGGCGCCGCGCCGTTTCCGCTTACCGGTCCACCCCGGCTCCCGCGCCCTCGAAGAACGGGCCGCTGGGGATGCGGGCGGCGGTCGCGAATTCCCGGTGCAGGCCACGGATGCGGTCGCTGGAGCCGTGGTCCGCGGTCACGATTTGCGGGCGACGTCCGCGCGGACGCGCGCATCGACACGGGAGGCCGGTTGGGCCCGCGTCCGGAGCCGATCCGGCGCGGTCCGGAGAGGGCGGGTCCTCATGGGCGCGGCCCGATGGGTGCGACGCCGGACATGGCGCCGGCGGCATCCTCCTCCCGGCCGGGGGCTTGGCCCCATGCCGCCGGCCAGGACGCCCGGGCCGCTTCGGCCGGGAAACCTGGAACGGGCACGGGAGCCTTCCCGTTGGAGGACCCGGACAGGCCCCACCACCACCGGCCGATCCCCCATTGCCACAGGGCGCGCAGCCCTGGCCGCAGATCGCCCCAGAGGAACTCGTCGTAGTGCCCGGCGCGAAAGCTGCCGGCCAGAAAGTCGCCCAGGGCCCGCACCCTCGAGGAACGGTCCCGCAGGTCGTTTCCCGGGCGCCCGCGGAGGAAGTGTTCCAAACGCTGCAGCTCCCCCACGAGCCAGCGGCAGCGCACCCCGCCCGCATATGTCGCCGGCTGGGGAATCTCTTGCTCCACCAGGTACCGGTAGAGCCAGACGGGGAAGTCCATGCCGGCCGCCAGGGTGAGGCCGATGGACGCCCAGAAGCGCCCGTTCACATCCATCAGGTACGGGCGGACCCCGTCCTCCACCATGAACTCCGCCTGGGCCACACCTTCCCAGCCCAGGGCTTGGAGGAACCGCACCAGGTACCCCACTAGGTCCGGGTGCACCGGCTCGGCGATCCGCCGAACGCCCACGCCCCCGGGGGGTAGCGCCCGCGTGTGCCGGTACTGGAAGAAGGCCAGGGGCCGGCCCCCGCCCATGAGGGCGGCCACGCACATCCACTTCCCGGCGATGTACTCCTGGGCCAGCGGCCCGGGCTCCCCCGGGGGAAGCTGCGCCAAGCAGCGGGCCAGCTCGCTCGCGTCCCGGCAATAGAGGACCTTGAACCGGTCGCCAGGCCCATCGAGGTACCTGGTGGCCGGCTTCAGGACAACGGGGAAGCGGAGACCGTCGACCTGCGGGACTGCCGGCAGAGCCCGGTCGAGGCGCACCGTGCGCGGCGTCGGGATCCCCAGACGGGCGGCCAGGGCATGCGTGGCCTCCTTATCGAGGACCTGGCGCACGACGTCGAACGGAGGGCAGGCAAGCCGCGTCCGCCC
>DASPOZ010000508.1:0-15126 GCA_035625755.1 Candidatus Sulfotelmatobacter sp. | reverse complement strand
GCTATGACGAGGTCCTGCGGCGGGGCAGGGCGCGGTCCGCCCAGTTCGTCGCGTTCTACCCGGACGCGCTGCGCCAGGTCTCTCCGGACTTCCTGAGCAGGCTCACGCCGGCCGACCTGGAGCTGGTCCGCGTCTTCCCCGAGCCGTCACGGACGGCCCCGAATCGGCGCCTCGAGGTGTACCGGCTGAAACCCCGATAGCTCGGAGAACGTTCGGGAGTTCGGTCGTTCGTCAACCGCCCGGAGGGTGAGATCGCTCAGGGAGCCGGCTTGGCGCCCTTGGCGGTTCAAAGATGATCGGAGAGACCGGAGCGGAAGCGGTGGCGAGGTGGGTGGACGCGCGCGGTGTCCGTTGGGTGGTGGAGCGCCACCGGCTGGAGGAGTTGCAGCGGGTGGCGGTGGCCCTGGCGGACCCCACGCTCTCCCCGGTGCAGGAGATCCCCTCCCGCGCCCACTACCGCATCCCTGCGATGAGGACCGGAGGGCGGGGGGCGTTCGTCAAGCTCTACCGCCTCCTGGGGTGGCCGCGCCGCCTGCGCCACCTGATCCGGCCGCTGCCGGCCGCCGTGGAGTGGGCGGTGGCCCGGGCCCTGGCGCCGCACGGGCTGGCCGCCGTGGTGCCCTGGGCCTGGGGCCAGCGCCGGCGCTCCGGGATCCCCGTGGAGTGCTATCTGATCACGGACGATCTGGGGGACCTGCCCACCCTCGAGCGGTGGCTCCCGCGCCAGCGGGGCCTGTCCGGGCCCGCCTTCCGCGGGGCCCTGGCCGCCCTGGCGCGCGCCCTGCGGCGCCTTCACGACCTCGGCTACTTTCATGGAGACCCGCACCAGCGCAACATCGTCCCGCTCGATGACGCCGCCGCCCCCCCCGCCGGGGGTGACGAACGCCGCTCCCTTGCGGCGCCCGACGGTCCCCGCTGGGCGTTCCTGGACTTCCAGCAGTCGCGCCGGGGGCGCCTGACCGCCCCGTACCGGCGACTGAGGGACCTGGGCCGCGTGTTCCACGGCGTGCGCCTGCACCTCGGCCGCCCGCAACGGGCCCGCCTGCTGCGCGCCTACCTGGCCCCGCGCGCCCGCGCGCGCCGCAGCCTCTTCCGCCTGCTGGAGACGATCATGCTCTACTACGAGTTCCGCCTGCTCCGGCGCAGGGCGCATCGCGCCCTTTCCCGCTGCGGGCCGCTCCGCCGGTCGCGGGTGGGCCCCCTGACGCTGTGGCACGCCCCCGATGCCGACCCGGCGCAGATCGCGGCCTGCCTCCAGCGGCCGCAGGACCGGGCGGGACACCAGCTTCAGGTCCGCGCCCTCCGGGCCCGCGGGCGGCGGGCCTGGCTGGGGGCCCATGCGCTGCTGGCCCGCGGGCTGCCGACCCCCCGGCCCCTGGCCTGGGCCGCGGCCGGCCACCGCAAGGGCGAAGTCCTCGTGACGGAGCCGCCGCCCGGAGGGGTGCCGCTGGAGGTCGCGCTGATGGCATCTCGGGACCCGACGGAGAAGGCGAGGCTCCTGGGGGCGGCCGGTGGGGCGCTGCGCCGCCTGCACGACCTGGGAGGGTCTCAGCGCACGCGGGAAACGGGACTGCTGGCCGTCCGAGCCCCGTCGGGCGACGGCGGGTCGTGGAGCCTGTTCTTCGCCCGGCCGGAGGACATGAGCTTCCGCCCCTGGGTGGGCCAGCGGGCGCGGCGGCGCGGGGTGGCCCGGCTGGCGGCGGCGCTCGGCCACGCAGCGCCCGACCTCTCCGAGGCGGCCTGGCGCACGTTCCTGCACGCCTATCTGCCGCCGGGCGCCTCCGCGGGCCGGACGGAGGCGTTTTGGCGGCTTCTCATGCCTTACGTCTGCCGCTCCGTCGCGCCGTGAGCGCCCTAGCAGGCTGCTGAAACGCGAGGAAAAGCAGTGGCTCTCAGGCGCAGGCCACTAACGGGACCCTGAAAAAACTCTCCTTTGCCCAGGCTGCTCAAAAAGGCCCAGGTGCAAGGCGGCGCGCGATGCGCCGAGTGAGGCGTACTCCGGGTACGCCGCAGCGAGCGCGCGAGCGCGCCAACGCCGCAGATGGGCCTTTTTCAGCAGCCTGCTAACGTCCGAGCGCCTCGGGGTCGGCGTCTCCCCGCAGCCATCGGTCCAGCACCGGGGCCCAGCGGGGGAGCCCGTAGCGCTCCTCGGCGATCTGCCGGCCGCGGCGGCCCATGGTCACCCGGAGTCCCGGGTCGCCGGCCAGGGCGCGCACCGCTTCCACCCAGTCCGCCGGCCCGTCCGCCAGGAACCCGCTGGCGCGGTGTTCGACCATCTCGGTGTGCACGCCCACCGGGTTGGCCACCACCGGCAGGCCGGCCGCCATGTACTGCAGGACCTTGAGCCCGCACTTCCCCCGGCTCCACACGTCGTCCGGCATCCAACTGAAGCCGACGTCCGCCTCGGCGAGGTAGCCCGCCTCCGCCTCGGCGGACCAGGGGCAGGGGAGGACGGGGATCGCGCCGAGGCGCGGGAACCGGTCGCAGATGACGCGGAGCCGGAGCCCCGCCACGGCCTCCCCGATGGCTTCCAGCAGGGGCCCGCAGCGCTCCAGGCCCTGCAGCGTGCTGGAGGAGCCGATCCACACCAGCTCCAGCCCGGCGCGCCGCGCGGGCCGCTCCCGCACCGGGTACGCGCCCGCATCGATGCACGTCGGCACCACGACGACCTTCCGGGCGTCGCAGAAGCGCGCCGCCTCGGCGGCCAGGAAGCCGTTGCCGGCGATCACGGCGTCGGCCGCACGCACGGTGCGGCGGAAGCGGGCGGCGCGCCGCCGGCTGTGGGGCCCCTTGGGCGAGTAGGAATCGCGGTACAGCACGGCATCGTCGAAATCGTAGATGAGGCGCCGCGCGGCGCCGCGGAGCAGGCGCAGGTGCAGCGGGTGCAGGAGGCGGCGCTGCAGGAGGATCACGTCGGCCCCCCGCTGCCGCCGGAGCAGCCGGGGCCGGGCCAGCGCCCCCGGGGGGATCGCCTCCAGCGCCAGGTCCCAACCGCGCCGCCGCAACTCCGGCTCGAAGGCGCGCACCCGGTAGCGGCAGGAGACGTGTTCGGGCGACTCGACCAAGCCGACCAGCTTCATCCGAGTCACGGGTCTCCCGAGCCGGAAGTGCCCGGAGGGATCGTTGCCGTGCCGCGGGGCTGAGCCAGGAAACGTCCTCCGCCACGGGCGGTTGCGCCAGGTCTTTGGCGTCCCGTCGGGAACGGGAACGGGCACGGGAACGGGAACGGAGAGTGAAGCGTGCTTTGGACTCGGTGCGCTATGAAGGGCCTGGGGGAGAGATATCCGGGGACGGGGGCCGCGCCTGCCGAAACCGCGGGGGCCGGCGCAGGAGGACCTCCAGCCGGGCGAAATGGTCCTCCAGGCCGAGTTCCTTCCCCACCTCGGCGGCCGCCTCGCGCATGAGGGCCCGCAGGGGCTCGTCCTCCAGGCGCTTCAGGCGCTCCGCCAGGCCCGCGATGCGCCGGGGGTGCTCGATGATGAAGCCCTCCCGGCCGTCCTGCATCAGCTCGGTGGCGCCGTTGCGCCGGGTGGTGACCACGGGGAGGCCGCAGGCCAGGGCCTCCAGGGTGACCAGCGCGCAGGGGTCGTAAAAGGTGGGGTGTAGCAGGGCGTCCGATCCGCGGTAGAAGATCGGCATGTCCGCGGGGGAGACGGACCCGGCCAGGATCAATCGGTCGCCGATGCCGAGCCGGTGGGCGTGCCGCCCGTAGGCGCCCCCCTCGCGCATCCCCAGCACCAGGAGCCGCGCGCGCAGGCCGCCGCGATGCGCCTCGGCCAGCGCGTCCAGGCTCACCTTGAGGCCCTTCAGAGACGGATTGTGGCCGGCGAACAGGAAGAGCATGTCCCCGGGCGGGACGGCGAACCGGCGCCGCAGCGCGGCCGCGTCATCCCGGTGCCCCCCGGGGTGGAACCGCGTCAGGTCCACCCCGGGATGCAGCACGTCGCAGTCCTGCGGCGGCACCCCGTGGAGGCGCCCCAGGTCGGACCGCACCATCTCCGAGACGGCGAGGATCCGCGGCCGGTCGGGGCCCGCCAGGAGGCGCCGCTCCAGGGACAGGAAGGCCAGTTCGTTCAGCACGCAGATGGGCTCGCACCAGTGGCAGGCGCGGCGCAGCGGGTGCCGGTAGCCGCGGGCCTCCCCCGCCCCGCGCAGGCCGGCCCGCCGCGCCCCGCCGTGGGGCTGGTAATGGGTGGCATAGAGCACGTTCCGGATGCCCAGGACCACGTCGTAATCTTCCCCCCGCAGCCGGGCCGCGGCGCGCCGCGCGAAAGCCAGCTCCGTGGCGGACCGGAGGAGCCATTTGAAGGGCGTGGGCAGCGGGCGGGGCGGGAGCCGGTGCGCCCGCACCCCGAGCGGCAGGTTGCGCCAGCCGCGGGCGAAGAGATCCACCGTGTGATCGGCGGACAGCAGGCGCCGGGCCACCGTGGCCAGGTAGGCCTCGGCCCCGCCCTTTCGCTCGTCGAGGAAGTCGATGACGAAGGCGATCCGCATGGATCCCTCAGGCGGGGATCAACTGGTCCTGATAGATGCGCTGGTAGGTCCCGCTGCGGGCGAGGAGCTCGGCGTGGGTGCCCATCTCCACCACCATGCCTCCCTCCAGGACCACGATCCTGTCCGCCCGCACGACGGTCGAGAGCCGGTGGCCGATCACGAAGGTCGTGCGGTGCGCCATCAGGCGCTCCAGGGCATCCTGGATCTCCCGTTCGGTCTCCGCGTCCAGCGCCGAGGTCGCCTCGTCCAGGATGACGATGGCCGGGTCGGCCAGGATGGCCCGGGCGATGGCGAGCCGCTGCCGCTCCCCGCCCGAGAGGAGCGCCCCCCCCTCGCCGATGGGCGTATCGAACCCCCGGGGGAGCCGGCGGATGAACTCCAGCGCGCCCGCGACCCGGGCCGCCTCTTCGATCCGGGCCCGCGGCACCTCCGCGCGGCCGTAGGCGATGTTGTGGGCGACGGTATCATCGAACAGGACGCTCTCCTGGGTGACCAGCCCGATCTGCTGGCGGAGGGAGCGAAGGGTCACCGTGCGGATGTCCCTCCCGTCGAGGGCGATCCGGCCGACGGTCGGGTCGTACAGGCGGGGGATCAGGTTCACCAGGGTGGTCTTGCCCGCCCCGGTGGGGCCCACGATGGCGACCACCTCGCCCACCTTGGCCGAGAAGCTCACGTCCCGGAGGACCGGGCGCGCCGGGTCGTAGCCGAAGCTCACCCCGTGGAACGCGATGTGGTCGCACGGCCGGGCCAGGGGGACCGCCCCGGGGCGCTCCAGGGCCTCCGGCGCCTCGTCCAGGAGGTCGAAGACGCGCCGCGCCCCGCTCAGGCCCCGCTGGAGGGCGGCGTTCATCCGGCCCAGGCGGCGCACGGGCTGGTACATGGACCCCAGGATCGCCAGGAAGGCCACCAACTGGCCCGGCGTCAGGACCTGCCGGGAGAAGAAGAGCGCGCCCACCCACATGAGCGCCACGGACCCGGTCCAGGCCAGCACCTCCAGGATCGGCGAGACCACGGCATCGGCCCGGCCCCGCTGGAGGCTGCGCCGGAATACGGCCTGGGTCTGGGCGCGGGCCCGCTCCTGTTCGTAGCCTTCCGCGCAGAAGGCCTTGACGATGCGGACGCCGGCCAGGGCCTCCTGCACCCGGGCGGTGAACGCGGCGAGGCCCTCCTGCACCCGGGCGGTCCGCTGGAAGATCCGCCGTCCGATCCGGGCGACGACCGCGAACGACAGGGGGAGCAGGAACAGCGCCCCCAGGGCCAACGGCCAGTGGATGGCGAACAAGACCAGGGCGCCGGCCCCCAGCACGAACACCTCCCCCAGGCCCCGCTCGTAGAAGACGTTGATGGCCTGCCCCATCAACTGGGCGTCGCCGGTGAGGCGGACCACCAGATCGCCCTTGGAGCGGTGGACGAAGAAGGGCATGGATAGGCGGTGGAGGTGGGCGTAGGCCGCGGAGCGCACGTCGCGGACGACGGACTCCTCCACGTACACCAGGAGGTACTCTTCGGCGAACTGCAGGAGGCCGCGCACGAGGACCAGGACCAGGAGGCCCGCGCAGATGGAGCCCATGATGGTCATCGGATCGCCGCCCCCCCAGGCCTCCAATCGGGCCAGGGCCCGGCCCGGGAGGCGCCCGAGGGCTGCGGGGAGGCCCAGCCCCCGGCCCGCCTTCGGGACCAGGAACAGGTCCACCACCGGCTGGAGGGCGGCGATGGAGATGGTCCCCAGGAGGGCGGACCCGGCCATGCAGATCAGGGCCACCACCAGGCGGCGCCGGTAGGGCCGGGTGTGGGCGAGGGTGCGCCGGAGCGTGGAGGCCAGCGCCGGACCCGGCGGTTCGGCCGGCCAGGGCGGCGCCTGCGGCGCCTGGCGCCGGGGCAGGCGCAGGTGGAGGGTGCGGCGGCGCAGGGCCCGCAGGCCCCGGCGGAAGCCCTCCCGTTCCAGTGGCAGGGCGGCGCTGCCCAGCACCCAGAAGTAGGCGAAGACCAGGCGGGAGAATTCGAAGGTCCGCAGGAAGAAGCTGAAGGCGCCGAGGACGAAGGTGACGGCGGCGCACGCCCGGGCGAGGTCCCACGCCTCGACCCAGCGGGACCCGAGCGACCGCGGCCGGTAGAGATCGAAGGCCTTGAAGGCCAGCGCCCATCCCGCCAGGATCCCTCCCAGCAGGTACAGGTACGGGCCCCAGGGGGGCGCCTCGTGGATCAGCGGGATGGGGGTGCCGGCGAACCGGAGGGCGCACGCGCCCAGCCAGGCCGCCGCGACGACGACCAGGTCGGCCGCCAGCATGCAGCCCTCCAGGAGGCGGCTCCGACCCATCAGGGGCCCGCGCCGCAGCCCGCGAGCGGCCGCAGGACCGGCGGCCCTAATACGCATTCCGGTCCTCCAGGCCATGCCAGAGGGTTCGCCAGAGGATCTTCAGGTCCAGGCCCAGGGACCAGTGCTCCACATAATAGAGGTCATATGCGGTCCGGATGTCCACCGGGGTGTTGCCCCGCCAGCCGTTGACCTGGGCCCATCCCGTCAGCCCCGCCTTCACCTTGTGCCGGAGCACGTATTGCGGCACGTGGCGGCGGAACTCCTCGATGAAGGCCGGCCGCTCCGGGCGGGGACCCACCAGGCTCATCTCCCCCCGGAGGACGTTCCACAGTTGCGGCAACTCGTCGAGGCTCAGGCGCCGCAGGAGGGCGCCCAGGCGGGTGCGCCGGGGATCGTCCGGGACCGTCCAGACGGGCCCGGTCTCGGCCTCGGCGTCCACCCGCATGGTGCGGAACTTGAGCATGCGAAACAGGCGCCCATCCAGGCCCATGCGCTCCTGGCGATAGAGGACCGGCGGGCCGTCCAGCCACCGGACCAGGAGGGCGATGGCGGCGAGGAAGGGCGACAGGACGATCAACAACACGGCCGACCCGGCCAGGTCGAACCCCCGCTTCAGCACCCGATTCCACCCGTAGAGCGCCGGGTCCTGCAGGCTGACCATGGGCAGCCCCTCGAACTCCTCGACGGTCCCGCAGAGGCTCAAAAGGGGGCCGTAGTCCGGGATGATCTTGATGGCCGCGGGGGAGCCCGCCAGCCGGTCGAGGACATCCCGGGTTGCGCCGAAATCCCCGTGGGGCAGGGCCACGAACACCAGGTCGATCCCCCGCTCCGTCACCACGCGGCCGATGTCCCCATACCGGCCCAGCAGCGGCAGGCCCTGGGGCGCATCGCCTTCCCCCTCGGCGAGGAGGCCCGTGACCCGGATCCCCAGCTCCGGGTGCCGCCGGACCGCGGACACGAGGCGCGCCGCCAGCTCGCCGTTCCCCACCACCAGGGCGTAGCGCAGGTTGTACTCGCGCCGGCGCAGGAGGCGCAGGATCTCCCGGAAGGCGCCCCGCGCCAGGGCCAGGGCCACGATGCTGAAGGCCCAGAAGTAGAGGAAGACGAGGCGCGACGGCTCGAAGGCCCGGAGGAAGAAGCTCACGGCGATGAGGATGAGGGTGGCGAAGGTGCAGGCCCGTGCGATGTCCCGCACCTCCGCCATCCGCGTGCTCAGCCGGCGCGGGCGGTAGAGGCCGAAGGCCTTGAAGACGATGGACCAGATCAGGAGGATGGCGGCCAGGAGGATCAGGTAGGGCCGCCACGGCGGCAGGTCGCGGATCAGGGGGATGGGGAACCCGGAGAACCGCAGGAGGCACGCCCCGATCCAGGCCGCCGCCACCAGCAGCAGGTCGGCGCCCAGCATGAGGCTCTCGAAGAAGCGGCTGTGTCGCTTCAGCACGCGGGGCCTCCCTCCGCCGGGACCCCCAGGGCGCGGGCCATGGCCCGCTTGAAGAGGGGCCGATCGAAGGCGAGGGCATGGTCCCGCAGGACCTTGGGGTCGAAGGCGCCCCGGTTCGCCTCGAAGAGTTCCACCGCGCCGGCGAGGGCCTCGGACGTCTGGTCGTAGAAGAAGACGCCGGTGGGCTCCGCGCCGGCCGCCGGGGCCAGGGGATTCAGCGGGACGATCGTCTCGCAGGCGCCCCCGTCCCCGTAGGCGATGACCGGCCGGCCGGCCGCCTGGGCCTCCAACGGCACGATGCCGAAGTCCTCCAGCCCGGGAAAGAGCACGGCGCGGCATCCGCGGTAGAGGGCGGCCACCTCGGCATCGGAGCGCGTGCCCAGGAATTCCACGGAGGGGCCAGCCTGGCGCCGGAGGCGCCGCGCCTGGGGGCCCTCCCCCACCACCTTCAAGGGGAGGCCCAGCCGGCTGCAGGCGGCCACGGCGAGATCGACCCGCTTGTACGCGACCAGGGCGGACACGACCAGGTAGTAGCGCCCTTCCCCCTCCCCGCGCTGGAACCGCTCGGCATCCACGGGGGGATGGATCACCGCGGCCTCGCGGCCGTAGCAGCGGCGGATGCGCCGCGCCACGTGCCCGGAGATGGTGAGGAACTCGTCCACCCGGAGGCTCGAGGCGGCGTCCCAGAGGCGCAGGTAGCTGGCCAGGGGGGCGGCCGCCGCCCGGCGCAGGCGCCCCCACCCGGCGCCGTCGGCGTAGGCCGCCGCCTGGTCCCAGACGTAGCGCATGGGGGTGTAGACGTAGGCCACCTGACGGGCCCCGGGCGGGGCCAGGGCCCCCTTGGCCACGCAGTGGGAGCTGCACACCACCAGGTCGTGCCCGCGCAGGTCGAAGCTCTCCACGGCCAGCGGGAAGAGCGGGAGCAGGGCGCGGAATCGCCCCCGCAACGGGCCGAGGCGCTGCAGGAACGAGGTGCGGATCCGCATCCGCTCGATGCCGGGGGAGACCGACCCGCGCCGATGGACGAGGGTGAAGAGGGTGGCGTCGGGAAAGAGTTCGCAGAGGACCTCGAGGCAGCGTTCCCCTCCCCGCATCCCCGTCAGCCAGTCGTGGACGATGGCGACCCGCATCCTCGGCCTCGGCAGCGGCCCCGGGAACGCGAAGGTGCAGGGAACGACCGGCCCGGCGGCCTGCGGTGGGCGCCCGGATCCCCCGAGCGATGGAAAGCGCTGGAATTGTATTGGTGAAGCCCCCGTGTGTCAAGGAAGCGGGTGCGCCGCCCGCTGTGATATGATATGTGATTGGGGGAATCATCCGGGCGGAACGGGGAGGAGGGGCGATGCGGGCGCGGTGGATCGGCGTAATCGTAGGGGCGTGCGGCCTGGCCGCCCTCGGCCTGTGGGCGCTTCCGGGGGCCTGGGGGGTCCGCCTCGAGCTCACCCGGGGTCCCTACGTCATGCACCCGACCCCCACCTCCATCACCATCGCCTGGCAGACGAACCGGCCGGTGGACGGCCGCATCGACTTCGGGGCCGGACCGGGCTACGGGAGCGCCGTGGTGGAGGCCGAGCCCGCCGCCCGCCACTCCGTCTCCCTGACGGGCCTGGCGGCAGGCACCACGTACGCGTACCGCGTGATGGGGGGCGGGCGCGTGCTGGCCGAGGGGCACACGTTCCGCACGAGCCTCCCCGACGGGGACGCCCCCTTCACCTTCGCGGTGCTGGGGGACAGCGGCCGCGGCAACACGGCGCAGTACGCCGTGGCGGATCGTCTCAAGGCCATCGGCCCGGATTTCGTCCTCCACACGGGGGACGTCATCTATCCGGAGGGCGAGGCCAGCCGCTTCGACGACCGGTACTTCCGCCCCTACCGGGATCTCATCGCCGGCATCCCCTTCTTCCTCTCGCTGGGAAACCACGACGTGATGACCGCCAACGGGCAGGCGTACCTGGACG
The DNA here is from genome assembly GCA_035625755.1 of Candidatus Sulfotelmatobacter sp. Lineage (GTDB taxonomy): Bacteria > Methylomirabilota > Methylomirabilia > Methylomirabilales > DASPOZ01 > DASPOZ01. The sequence continues at coordinate 4,919 of DASPOZ010000508.1, read as the reverse complement.
CCTTCGATCTCCCCAGCAACAACCCGGAGCGGACGAAGCGCTACTACTCCTTCGATTACGGCAACGCCCGCTTCATCGCGCTGGACAGCAACGAGGACCCCGGGCCGGGGGGGCCGATGTACGCCTGGCTGGCGGCGGAGCTGGCGCGCCCCCGCAAGTTCTGGACCTTCGCGTTCTTCCACGAGCCCCCCTACAGCTCCGGAAGGCACGGAAGCAACGCCACGCTCCGCCAGGCCTGGTCTCCCCTGTTCGAGCGGGCCCGCGTGGCCATCGTGTTCAACGGGCACGACCACTCCTACGAGCGGACCGTGCCCCTCCGCGACTTCGATCCCGGCGGGCCGGGGGTCATGTACGTGGTGACGGGCGGGGGGGGCGGGACGCTCTACACGGTGGGCCGCAGCGCCTGGACGGCGCACTCGGCCTCCATCCATCACGTGGTGCGCGTGGACGTCCGCGGCTGCGCGCTGGCCCTCCAGGCCATCGCCTCCGACGGGGCCGTGTTCGATCGGGCGACCATCGACCGCTGCGGCGATCGCCCGGGCCCTTCGGGGCCGCCTATTCGGGCCCGGTAACGGTCGCCACGTAGGAATCCCTCATCTCGTTCCCGCCCTCTGGGCCTGGGGCCGCGGAGCGTCCCGGCGATCGGAGGTGACACCCTTGGGGTGACCGCCGGTTCAGGTCCCTGCATGCTCTGCGGCGGGGCCGATTCGATCGTGCTGGCGACAGGCTACGACCGGCTGGAGGCCCGCGAGGGGGAATATCCGTATTGCCGGTGCACCGGGTGCGGCCTCGTGTCCCGCAAGACTTCTCCCGAGGCAGAGGACATCGGCGCGCTGTATCCCGAGGCCTATCCTCCCCATCGTACCGTAGGGCAGCGGAAGTCCGAGAGGCTCGTCAATCGGCTCGCCATCGAGTATGTGTATGGCGTGGAGAGCCTCTCCCGCCCCTGGATGTGGCGGCTTTTGGCGCGGGCCCTCTGCCGCCGGATCATGAAGAACACGCAGCGTCCCCGCGGCGCCAACCGTCTCCTGGATGTGGGGTGCGGGGCCGGAAGGCGCTTGGAGAGGTACCGACGCCTCGGATGGAAGGTGTGCGGGATCGACATCAGCGCGCGGGCGGTCGAGGCGTGTCGCAGGACGGGCCTGGAGGTGCACCACGGTACGGTGTTCGATGCACCCTACCCCGGCGGGACATTCGACCTGGTCTGTTTGGACCACGTCATCGAACACCTGCTGGCCCCGGCCCGCGTCCTCGAGCGGGCCGCCGAGTTCCTGGCCCCGAGGGGCAAGATCGTCCTGACCAGCCCCAATAGCCGTGGGATCGGTTTCTTGCTGTATCGGTCTTGCTGGTTCCACCTGGATGCTCCCCGTCACCTCTTCCTCTTCGATCCGCATACCATCCGGCTGCTGGCGAGCCAGGCCGGCCTGCTCACGCGAAAGGTGGTCACCCGATCCAGTCCGGTGTCCCTGTGCAGGAGCCGGCACTATGCGATGACGCAGGGCCATACGCTCCCGGGGGATCTGGCCGCGAGGAGAGCTGTGCTGGAGCGGTCGGCCCGTTCGAGGAAGCCTCACAGGATGTATCGCAGACTCGTATGGCCGCTCACGGCCTGCTGCGCGCTCTTCGGCAGAGGCGATGTCTTGGAGGCGGAGTTCACGATTGCCGGCCAGGCCGACAACCGATAGCGGAGGGCCGCGGCTCGTGGATGCGGCCCGGTCGCCCACCTGGAGGGGCCATTGGAACGCGGCGCCGGAAGTCGGGGCGGGGGCGCCGGCGGCGCCGCCGCCGCAGTGGGAGGGCCGGCACGGAATGCCCGGGGACCGGCGTGCCGGGAGAGTTGGTGGAGGGCCGCGCAGGGCGCGGGCAGGGGCCGTCTATGCGTCGGATGCCGCCCGTCGTCCCCGGCCCTCGTGGCCCAACATGTGCCACCGGCGCCCGACCCACAGGCTGGCCCACCCGGCGGCCAGGCCCAGGGCCGCTCCGAAGACGGCCCCGGCGAGGACATCGAGCGGGTAGTGGTCCCCGAGATAGACCCGGGAATAGCCGACGAGCGCGGCCACGGTGAAGAACGGGATCGCCAGGCTGGGATAATAGATCGCGAAGAGGGTCGCCAGGGCGAAGGCGTTCACGGCGTGATTCGAAGGGAACGAAGAGGAGGCGGCGCGCTCCGCAAGGGCCTGCGCCTCGGCCACGGACGCCAGCGGCCTCGGCCGGAGGAAGACATGCTTCAGGGCCGTGGCGCCCGCATCGGCCACCAGGACGAGGAGGACGCCGGAGAGGAAGAGCAGGGCACCCCGCTTCGTCCCGTTGAAGAAGGCGTACAGAAGGAAGACGGCCGCGAGCGGGAGAACCCAATTCCATTTCTCGGTGAGCTGGGGCATCACGAGATCGAACAAGGCATTCCGAGAAGTCTGGTGAATCAGGAGGAAGAGGGATCTATCGAAGGCGATCATGGCTCTTGCCTGACCGGGCCGAGAAGATGCTCATCGTGGTGAGCCTGCCTCCTGGCGGAAGGGATGCTGCCGGGGCCGGCACCGCCCCCATGGGGCCGGGAGCATTCCCGACCGCGGGCCTCATCCTCGCAGGCCGCTGAAGGCGGCCCAGCATTGGTTGCCTGTCGCCCATTGTGCGGACCACTGGGGTGGCGCGTGATGTCGGCGGCGGCGCCTGCGGGGCCACCGGCCGCCCTCCGGCCCGGCGCCTAGCGGGCCGGCAGCACTCTCCCGGCGCCAGGCCCGAACAACATCCAGGGTTGTCCCTCCCGGGCCACCAGCAGCGCGAACCACCCCGCCGTCGCCGCCAGCAGGACATTGGGCAGCCACATGGCCGGCACCGGGGCCAGGTACGCCCTATCCCCTAAGGCCCTCCCGGCGGTCAGCACCAGGTAATACCCCATGCCGATCACCGCCGCCAGAAGGAGGCTGGTATTGCGGGCCGCCCTGCGGATCCGGAGGCCGAGCGCCGAGCCGAGGACCACGAACAGGAGTCCACACGCCGGCGTGGCGAATCGGCGCTGGATCTCCACCGGAAGCCCGGCATCGTTCAGGCCCAGCTCCCGCTCCTTCGCGATCCGGCTCCGGAGCTCCGGAACCGTCAACTCGATTCCCGAACGGCCGCGTGAACCCTCATGGGCCAAGGACGATCCGAGGTCAAGCCGCATGTCGAACTCATTGAACGACAGCACCCGGTAGAGTCCCGGCTCGTTGGACATGACGGAGTGGATCGCGCCGCCTTGCAGCGTGAGGCGCAGCCGAGCGTTCTCGGGGTCCGCGGCGATGTGGCCTCTCCGCGCCACCACCACCCGTGGTGCAGCGGCATCCCGGCGATCTTCGATGAAGACGTTGCCGAGGGATCCGTCCCCCCCCAAGTGCTGGAAGTAGAGGGTCAGGCCGTCGAAATCGGCGTTGAAGGTCCCTGCCTGCAGGCCGGACATGGCCCGTTTCCGCGCCACCTCAAAGGCCAAGTCGCGGAAGGCGCGCAGGCCGTGTGGCATGGCATCCAGCGACACATAGAGAGAGAGGGCGGTGACCGCGACGCCGAAGGCGATGGCGGGCGCCTGCAGGCGAAACGGATTCACCCCGGCGGCCTTCAGGGCGACCGCTTCGTGGTCGGCCGACATCCGGCTGAACACCGCGAGGCTGGCCACCAAGGCGGAGATCGGCACGGTGATCTCCAAAGAGATGGGGAGGCTGTACAAGAAAAGACGCAGGACCGTGAAGCCCCCCACGCCTTTGCTGACGATGAGATCGACCAGGAGCATGATCTGGTGCATCATGATCACGAAGGTCAGCGTGGCTAGGCTGAGGGCGAAGGTCTTCACCAGTTCGCGAGAGATGTATCGGTCGAGGATGCCCAGGAGCATGGATCCGTATCCTGCCGGCGGGGCGGCGGGCGGTCCGGCCCACCGCCCCTCCGCCCGAAGGGCCCGTCGCCCTTGTACCCGGTACGGGCCCGAGTGTCAACCGCATTCCCGAGGCGCGCCTCGTCCCCCGAAGGAGGCCGGGAGGAGATCATCCCGCCCGCGGAGCGGATCGGCAGGATCGACCCAGACCCTCGAAGTGGTCACGGGCATGTCAAGAGCGCGTTCGTGGTTGGAGCCTTCGATGGTCCCCATTGGGTCCTGGCCGAGAAGGACCCTCGCGGGCGGCGGAGGGGGCCCTGCAGGCTGCAGATCTTCCCGTTCACGTCGGAGGGAGGGCGGGCCCAGCGGGTGGAGCTAGCGTCCCCGTCCTGAGTTGCCCGTCTCCTTCTCCGCGGGCGGCCCCAAAGAGGGGGCGTAGTGCGGCCGGATGGCTCCCAGCGCCGCCCAAATACCTACCAGCGAACATAGCGCGAACCACGTTGGGGATCCCCATTCCAAGGCCAGATCGCCGAGCCGCCTGCCGAGCAGCCCTTTCGCGGTCAGCGGCCCCGTGACCGCCAGGACCACCAGGAGTGCGACGAGCCAGGGCGGGCGCCGCTCGACGGCGAGGCGGGCGAGGATCAGGCAGGGAAGCAGGAGGACGACATAGTGCGCCTTGCTGCTCATCGGACTGAGCAACAGCATGAGGCAGACCACGGCGGCGGACTCCATGCCGATCCGGAGCCTGTCGAAAGGGACCGGCCCTGGGGAGGAGGCGCCCTCGGTGCGAGCAGCGGTCCCCGGGCGACCGAAGCGCCAGGCGGTAACGGCCAGGAGCAGGAGGCCCATTCCGTAGACCAAGGCCCGCACGACCAGCAGTGTCCCCTGCGCCAGCTCCAACGGTTGCCCGCGAAGGGGTTCCATCGAGAGTGGCGAGGCGAACCTCATGAAGCGGTTGAACAGCCCACCGAGAGACTGGCTGCCCAATCCCCCCCCGAGCCACACCCCGGGAGCGAAACGACCGACCTTTGCGAGGTAGTACGTGTACCAGGTTTCCAAGTACCATCCGCCTCCGGCC
>DASPOZ010000507.1:0-3757 GCA_035625755.1 Candidatus Sulfotelmatobacter sp. | reverse complement strand
AGAGCCGAAACACGGTGCCTGCCATCAATCCCCCCTCCAGCCGGACGTTGATGAACCCGCATGCGCGCAGGCCGCCCAAAAAGCCCCAGATGCAAGGGGCGCTCCCCATTGCGGAATGCGTGCTTCGACAAGCTCAGCACGTCCTGAGCCCGTCGAAGGACGGATTGCGGAATGCGGAATGGGAGAGCCGATATGCCGCAGGGCCACCGCTGCCGCAACGTCGGCAGCGGGAAAATGTCCGAGCCCGCCAACGCCCCGCCCGCTGCCGCCGCGGCGGCGGGGAAAGATGTTGGGCCTTTTTCAGCGGCCTGTCAGGCGCGCCAGGGCTTGACCCTGATGACGTATTCCTTGACCTCGGCCAGCGGGACCACGTCGCCGTACTTCATGTGCACGTCGAACAGGTTGATCTTATGGGTCACCTGGCCGCGGTCCGCCACGCACTCCAGGGGGACCAGCACCTTGTAGTTCAGATTGAACGCGTCCACGGCGGTGGCCCGCACGCAGCCGCTGGTGACCATGCCCGTGACGATCACCGTATCCACCTGGTGATAGGTCAGGATGCTGGCCACGTGCGTCCCGAAAAACGCGCTGGGCTTGCTCTTGCGGACCACCGGTTCATCGTCCAGGGGCCGGAGGAGGGGCACGATATCGTGCGGATCCGTCCGCCGGCCCTCCTCGTTCATGGGCCGGTACCCCCCGCTCTTCCAGCGCCCGTATTCGGCCGGGGTCTTCCAGTGGTCCCCGCCGGTAAAAATGATGGGGATGCGCTTGGGCCGCGCGATATCCAGGAGCTCTTTGATGGCCCGCGCGCACGGCCACCCGGTCTTGCTGAACCCGCTGGAGAACATGGAGTCCACGAAGGCGTAGGTCATGTCCACCACCAGCACGGCCGGCCGCTCCCCCACGCCGATGCTCTGGCGCGCCCGGAAGTGCCCGTACGCCTCGCGGTCCTCCTCCGTGATCACGTCATCCCAGACCGCCATCACACCCTCCCATTGCGGATTGCGGATTGCGGATTGTTCGGGCGGACCGGCCGGCAGCCCCGCGTCCCATTGCGGATTGGGGGATGCGGATTGTGCGCCCGGCGGCGGGCCTGTCCGGCGCCTCACCGTTTCCCACCGCGGGCAGTATTAATTGAGGAGACCGTGATGGCAAGCAATTCGTCGGCCTCCTGTATGAGGGACCTCGCGCCATCGGCTGAGATGTTCCCGCTGTCGCGAAGCATCTCCAGCCAGTACACCGACTCGTCGAGCTCTTCCTCAACAGTGCCCATCTTGGAGATGAAGTCGGCGTTCGATTTCGCGGCACGCGGAGCGATAGTTTGCCCCCGCGGCAGTGCCCGCGCGAAGAAGTTGGCCGCCAATGATTTGGGCGGCTCGCCTTCTCGGGAGTGCGTCCACCATCTCGATGACGCGCAGGCCAAATTCCCTGGTCCTGGCCCTGAACTCCTCCGGGGTCATTTTCTCCCTCCCCTCCCCCAATCCGCAATCCGCATTCCGCAATCCGCAATGGCTGGTCAGGATTGGCAGATCTTGAGGGCGATGAGGCCCAGCTCGTGGTCTTCCTCGGAGGACAGGCCGCTGATCCCGATCCCGCCCAGCGTGTTGTCGCCCTGCTTCACCGCCAGGCCGCCGGGCAGGCCGCAGTACCGCGGGTCGCCGAAGAAGGCGATGTCGATCCGCCGGTCCTGGATCATCTTCAGGATGTCGGCCGTGTTGCGCTCCATGCGGGCCGCCGTGTAGGCCTTGTTGGGCGCCAGCGTGGACGTGCGCACCGGGGCCCCGTCCATCCGCGCGAAGAGGATCAGGTCCCCGTTCCGGTCCACGATGGCCACGGCGATGGGCGCCTTCCCGCCCCGGGCCGCCGCCTCGAACACCGCCTTCAGCGCCGCCTCGGCCTTCGCCAACGGAATCGTGTTGGACATGGTTCCTCCCGTCAAGGCGTCCGACTCCGTCGGAGAGCCGGCGGGGCCGAACGCAGATGGGCTCGAACGCACCCGGCGCACGCCGGGCGGCGCCCCTGGGGCCGCGAGATCAGCCGCCGGGCCCCATGGGGTTCGGGGGCCCGGGATGGGCGGCGAGCCAGGCCAAGACCTCCTCGGCATGTTTGTCCGGGGGGAAGATAGGATAGAAGACCTTCTCGATCGCGCCATCGCGCAGGATCAGGGTCAGTCGCTTGATCAGGACCATGGACTGCACGCGGAAGGTAGGGAGCCGCAGGGCGCCGGCGAACGCCAGGTCGGCATCGCTGAGCACCTCGAAGGGCAGGTGCAGACGCTGCACCATTTCCTGCTGGTAAGCGGTGGTCTGGGCGCTCAGGCCGAAGACCTGCGCCTGGAGCGCCTCCAGTTCCTGAAAATGATCGCGGAAGGCGCAGGCCTGCGGCGTGCATCCCCGGGCCCCCGGGATGTCGTTCCAACCCGGCGGCGGGTCCTCGTCGGGTTTCCCCGTGCGGGGGTAGCAGTACACCACGGTCCGCCTGCCCACGGACACGTCGGCGAGGCAGACGTCCCGGTCCGCCGTGGAGCGCAGCGCCAGCGGCGGAACGCGCATGTGCGGCAGGTGGTCGCAGGCCCCATCATCCACCGGGGCCGGCAGGTTCCCGGGCACGGCGTACAGGTTATCCTGCCTCATCGCCCCTCCCCGACGGCCCCCGGATCGCGCCCCCGTTCCCTCAGTCGATGCGCCCGCCGGAGAAGCGGCGGCCGGGGACGCTCAGGAAGTAGCCCACGGCCTGCCCGCCGTCTGCCCCCACCACGCTCCCGGTGGTGTACCGCGCCTCGTCCGAGGCCAGGAAGACGGCCAGCGAGGCCACATCCTCGCCGTCGCCCACGCGCCCCATGGGCACGCCCTTGCGGCGCCCCTCGTAGATCTCCGGGTCCGCGTACATAGCCTCGGTGCCCGGCGTGCGGATGTAGCCGGGGGTGATGGCGTTGGCCCGGATGCCGTACGGGGCCCATTCCAGCGCCATCAGCTTGGTGAGCATGATCACGCCCGCCTTCACCACACTGTAGGCGCCCGCCCAGTTGTACGGGAAGAGCCCGGCGACGGAGGCGATGTTGACGAACGCGCCGGACCGCTGCCGGATCATGTGGCGGGCCGCCGCCTGGCTCAGGAGGAACACGCCCTTGAGGCCGATGTTCATGGTGGTGTCCCACGCCTCCTCGGGCAGCTCCTCCAGCTTTCCGGGCACGATCTTCATGGCGTTGTTTACCACGATGTCGATCCGGCCGCGTTCCCTGACCACCGTGTCCACCAGGCGGCCGATGTCCTCCCGGCGCGCCATGTCCGCCGCCACCACCAGCGCCTTCGGCCCGGCCGCGCCCGCCTCGGCCGCCGCCGCTTCGGCGTTGGCCCGGTCCACGTCGTTGATGACCACCCGGGCCCCCTCCCGGGCGAACGCCAGGGCGATGGCTTTCCCGATCCCCCGCCCGGCCCCGGTCACCAGGGCCACGCGATCCTGCAGGCGCATGAACGTTCCTCCACTGAGCCCCGCGGTCCAATGCGGCGCCTTTTATATGTTGAAATCCAGGGGGTTGCAAGGGAAAACTGAGTGGGCGACGGGTCGGGGAGATGGCGGGGCGGGGGGCGGGGGCGCGGCCCCGTGTGGTCCGGCAGGCGGTCTTGTGTTATATTCCGCCCGACGGCGGAGGTGAGAGGATCATGGCGCAGGCGGGGGGCAGAACCGTAGGAATGGTCGGGCTCGGGCTGATGGGCACGGCCATGTCGCGCAATCTCATGGCCGCGGGGTACGCCGT
>DASPOZ010000506.1:0-3615 GCA_035625755.1 Candidatus Sulfotelmatobacter sp. | reverse complement strand
TGGCCCGCACGAAGATGGTGTCGGCCGGGTACGGGCCCACCACCGGGAGGCCCGCCTCGCGCGCCCTGGCCACCGCCGGCTCGATCACGGTGAGCTCCTCCGTGCCGCACAGCCCGTGCTCCCCTCCGTGGGGGTTGAGCGCCGCCACGGCCACCACCGGGTTCTCGATCCCCGCCCGCACCAGCGTCGTGTGGAGCATCGTCACCGCCCGCACGATCTTGTCCGGCTGCAAGAGCGAGGGGACGTCCTTCAAGGGCACGTGCGAGGTGACGCGGGTCGTGAAGAGGCTTCCCACCGCGTTGATCTCGCCGTGCGGCGTCTCTCCCAGCCACTCGGCCACCAGGCGATGCTCGTCCGCGTGCGGATTGCCCCCCAGGCGGAGCGCCTCCTTGTTCAGGGGCGCGAAGACGACGGCATCCACGGCGCCGGCCCGCGCCATGTCCACCGCCGCACGCAGCATCTCGATGCAGAGCTTGCCGCCCGCCGCGCTCAGCACGCCCGGCGGGAAGTCCGCGACCGGCCACCCCGTATCCACCACGGGGATCGTCCCCGCCGGGAGGTCACCCGCCCTTGCCGCATTGCACACGCGGGTCGCAAGCCCGACCTGCGCTAGCCGCATACCGCGCTCGAGGAGCCACGCCGGGCCCACCACCACGGGGCGGCAGACGCCCTCCATGACGGGGTCGGCCAGGCTCTTGGCAACGATTTCGGGGCCAATTCCCGCGGGGTCCCCGAGGACCCAGGCTAGCCGCGGGGGCTCCTTTGGGGGCATGTTCTTTCTCTCCTCCCCTCCGGGCCCCGAAATGGTGACGCGGTAGGGGCCGGGCGCAAAGGCGAAGACGATCCGGCTGGGAGAGGAGTATTCCCGAGAACTAGAGGAGGCGCAAGGGGTTTGGAGCGGCGCGGATGCTAAGGTGGGTGAGCATGACGGCGGTTGCCTTGTCTCCTCAGAGCACCGTGGCCCGGGCTGCGGCCAGGGCCCGTATCTCTTCGTCCGTGTAGCCGGCCTCGGCCAGGAGTGCGGCGCTGTGCTCGCCCAGGCGGGGGGCCGGCGACGCACCGTCCGGAGGCGTCGCGGACCAGGCGGTGGGGGTCCCCATGACGTGCATCCGCCCCTCCGTCGGGTGGTCCTCAAGGGTCAGGAAGCCGGTGGCCGCCAGGTCCGGATCAGCCAGCAGCTCCGCAGGCGAATTCATGGGGGCGTTGGGGATATCCGCGTTCTCCAGCAACTTGCGCCACTCGGCCGTCGTACGCGTTTGCATGGTCTCCGCCACCCAGGCGTACACCTCGTCGATGGACGCGGCGCGATTCGTGTGGGTGCTGAAGCGCCGATCGCGCTCAATGCCTTCCGGGTCACCGATGGCCGCGAAGAAGCTGCGCCATTGCTTGTCGTTGTAGATGAGGACGCACAGGTAGCCGTCTTTGGTGCGGTACGGGCGGCGGTGCCGGGTGAGAAAGCGCGCGTACCCCGGATCGCCCCTGGGGGGCGCGAAGGTCAGCCCCCCCATATGGTCCCCCAGGATGAACTGGGCGATGGCATCGAGCATGGGCACGTCCACGCACTGCCCGCGGCCCGTCTTCTCTCGCGCGTACAGCGCCGCGCACACCGCGTAGGCCGCGTTGAGCCCGGTCACCCGGTCGGCCAGGGCGGTGGGGGCGTAGCCGGGCTCGCCCCCGGTGTACTTCTGGAGCAGCCAGGACATGCCCGCCGTGCCCTGCAGCAGGTCGTCGTACGCCGGGCGCCCGGCGGACGGTCCCCGCGGGCTGAACCCGCAGCAGTTGACGTAGATGAGGCGGGGCTGGATGGCGGAGAGGGACGCGTAATCGAGGCGCAGCCGTTCCAGCGCCTGCGGCCGGATGTTGGAGATGAACACGTCGGCCCCGGGGACGAGCCGCAGGAGCGCCTCCCGCGCCTTCGCGTGCTTCAGGTCGAGGACGAGACTCTTCTTCCCGCGGTTCAAGTGCAGGTAGATGTGCCCCATGCCGGGGCTGCGCATGGGGACGACATGGCGCATGTCGTCGCCCTCGGGGGACTCGACCTTGATCACCTCGGCGCCGAGGCCGGCGAGGATCTGGGTGGCGAAGGGGCCCAGGATCACGGTGGTCAGGTCGAGAATCCGTACTCCCGCCAGTGGACCGGCCATCAGGCAACGCCTCCATCAATCCCAACGGTGCCGCCAGCGCCGCTTCATGCGGGCCGGGCCGCCGCCTATCCGCCCCGTCCCCGGCACGGCGATCTTCATGGCTGGCCCCGCGCGCGCCGGGCACGGGCCGAACCCCCGGGGGATCGGCCCCCGGTGCCGGCCACCCCGGCCCCCTTACCGCCGCAGCGAAGGCTCCCGGACGTAGCCCAGGGTGACGAGGTACCGCTCGCCGTCGGCGGAGCGCAGGTAGTTGGCCAGGTACTCGGCCAGGTTGCGCACCTGCATCGTGGAGAGGGCCAGGGGGTTGCTGGATGCGTTCCAGATGGTGAGCATGTGGTGCAGGTCTTTGACGTCGTCGGCCATGGGTCCCTCCAGGAAACGCAGGCTGCTGAAAAAGGCCCAGCATCTCTTGCCGCTGCCTCGACGGCAGCGGGCGGGGCGTTGGCGCGCTCGCGCGGCGCTGCGACGTACGGCCGCAGTACGCCTCCGACCCACCTTCGGTGGGTACCCCGTGCCTCGCACGCCCCCTTGCAGCCGGACCTTTTTGAGCAGCCTGCAAGAAATAGATTTTTCAGCAGGTTGGGGCATGGCCCCGGGTGGCGGGTTATTCTAGCCGAGGCGCCCTGGCGCCGCAAGCGCCCTCATTGCGGAATGCGGATTGCGGAATGCGGAATGGGGTCCCGGTCATAACAGGCAGCGGAAAGTCGGCAATCCTCAGCCGCCGTCAGTGGGAGAGCTGGCGCCTTGCGAGGCGGTGCACCTGCGACCCCTCCCCTGCCAGGTCCAGCGCCCGCTGGAATTCCTGCCGGGCCGGCTCCTCCTTGTGCAGGTCGCGGCGCACCAGGCCCAGATAGTAGTGCGCCGTGGCATCGTCCGCGTCGCGCTCCACGATGGAGGCGAAGAGGCGCTCGGCTCCCGGCCAGTCTGCCGTCGTCTCGAAGACCTCGTAGAGGTGCACGTACGCGTCCGGGTCGTACTTGCGCGAGCGCAGCCGCTCCAGGTTCAACTGCACGGCGTCGGGGTAGCGCCGCGCCGCCACCAGGAGCTTCCCCAGTTCCTCGTACAGCGCCGCCTGGTCCGGCGCCTGGCGCAGGGCGGCGCGCAGCGCCTCCTCGGCCTGCGGGATCTGCCCCTCATCCACCAGGGCCCGAGCGATCCCCACGGCGGCGTCCACGCGCACCCGCTGCTGCCAGGGCTGCGCGGCGCGCTGGGCGCGTTCGAAGGCCTCGCGGGCCTCCGCCGCCGCCTTCCGATCCAGGAGCACCCGCCCCAGCACCAGGTGGGCCGGGGCCATCCCCGGGTCCAGGAACAGCGCCCGGCGGGCCAGGCCTTCCGCCTCGAACCGGTTGCCCACCACCTCCAGGGCCGCGGCCAGGGCGGTCAGCGCCTCGGCCGTCTCGGCGTTTCGCAGGGTCCACTGCTGGAGGCGATCCCGGGCCTCGACGCCGCGGCCGCGGGCCAGCAGGATGCG
>DASPOZ010000505.1:0-5055 GCA_035625755.1 Candidatus Sulfotelmatobacter sp. | reverse complement strand
AGTAGGCGGCGCCGCCCACGACGGTGAGGGACCCGGGGGCGGGGGGGCCGCCGGCCGGGGGCCGGGGGCGCCCGGCCGCGCTGCTGGGGCGCGGGGTTGCGCCTCTGGGATTCGAGGGGACGGGTGCGGTCCACGGATTGGCACACCGGCTGCTAAGCTATCGTGCGGCGGCAGCCCGGTCGGCCCCGCGCAGGCGGGGCGCGAGGGGGAGGGCATGGAGCAGAAGCTGAATTTCCTGATCTCGGCCTACAACACGGCCCAGAACATGATCCGCTTCTCGGACGAGAAGGCGACGGTCGTGTTTATCTTCTACGGCATCCTCCTGGCCCTGCTGGGCACGCGGGCCGACAAGGTGATCGCCACCCTGAGGGCGCCGGGCATGGTGGGCCTCGTCGCGGTGCTGACCGTCCTCATCTTCTTCGCCTTCCTGGGCCTCATGATCTATGGGTTGGTGTACGCGCTGCGCACCATCACGCCCACCTTCGAGGCGGGCGTGGAGGCCGCCGATCGGAAGAGGATCTACTGGTGCCACGACGTGCAGGGGCGCGAGCCGCAGGAGTACCTGCAGATCGTGGAATCGCTGGGGGACCGGGACATCCTCCGCGAGATGGTGTACGAACTCTACAGCGTCCAGAAGATCGAGAAGCTGAAGTTCGACCGGGTGGGGAGGGCCACCCGGAGCGCCATGGTGAGCCTCATCTTGTGGCAGGTCATGGTCGTCCTCACCTTCTTCCTGTAGGGTGGACGGCGGGTCGCATGTCATGGCGAGGGATGCCGGATGGGCCGGGGTGGGGGGCGCTGCGAGGCTCCGGAGTTTGCGCCGGGCCGCGGGGGCCCGGCCCGGCTTCACCCTCGTGGAGCTCCTGGTGGTGGTCGGCGTCCTGGCCATCCTCTCGGCCTTCGGGCTGCCGGCCCTGCTGGGGGCGGTGGCGCGGTCCCGGGTGGACTCGGCGACCGGGGAGTTGGTGTCCGCCCTCCGCCAGGCCCAGGGGCAGGCGCCCGCCCAGGGGGGGTACTTCCGCGTCCACCTGGGGACGGACCCTGCGGTGGGCCAGCCCAATAGCTTTCGCATCGAGCGGGACCTCGGGAACGGGACCACCTGGCCGGCGCCCACGGACACGATCCAGGCGAACGGTGGGGTCGTGACGAACTGGGTGGACCTGAGCCAGCGGTACGGCCCTCTGACCCTGAGCGCCCCGGTGGACAGCGCTGGGCGGACCCTGATCGCGATCACCTACAACAACCGGGGGGCCTTCGTGGATCGCACCGGACCCGTCAACCCGCCCGCCACCATCACCGTGAGCAGCTCCGGAGGACGAACCCGGACGATCACCGCGCAGTTCGCCCGGGCCGCCTGGGTCCAATGAAGGGGGGCGTGCGGCGGGCGGCACGTGCCGGGGTGGGGCCCCAGGCCCGCGCCGCCCTGGGGTTCACCCTGCTCGAGGTGTTGATGGCCGTGGGCGTCATCGGGGCCGTGTTGCTGGCCCTCTGCGGCGTCTTCCTGCTGTCGTACACCAACGTGGACTACGGCGGGCGTCTCACCCGCGCCACCGAGTACGCCCACCAGAAGGCCGAGGACCTGCGGAACACGCCCTTCGCGAGCCTCGCGAACGGCAACGATCCTTCCGGCGTGCCGGAGGCCGCCTTCACGCGTTCGTGGACCATCGCCCTGGCCGGCACGGCGCCGTATCGGCTGGCCACCGTCACCATCACCGTCGGTTTCCTCAGCGAGACCGGCCGCCCCTCCACCGTGCAGGTGGTGACCCAGCTTTCGGAGTGAGCCCATGATACTTGGGACTGATTCGACCGAACTCCCGAAGGCGAAGGGGAGGGCCCGGCCGGGCGCGGGCCGCCGGGCCGGCTTCACCTTGATGGAGCTGGTCATCACGGCGGGCCTCGGGGTGCTGGTCCTGGGGGCCCTGTACCTCCTGCTGGAGCGGAACGTGGTCCTCTTCGACAGGGGGCAGGCCAAGACGGACGTCCAGCAAAGCACGCGCATCGTGTTGGAGGACATGGGCACGATGCTCCGGGCCGCGGGCAACGGCGTGCCCCGGGGGACGGTCGCCGGCGGCCCCGCGGCCCTCTACATCTTCTACAACGGGATCACGTCCGGCGGCGAGCCGCTGGTGACCTCGGCCACGGCGGTCACCTTCCTGGGCGACGTGGACGGGACCGCGGCCCAGCTCACGAGCACGGTCTCCACGGGGGCGACCACCGTGAGCCTCGCCCCGGCGCAACGGGATTACAGCACCTCGCTGACGGGCGGGACGAACACCGTGGTGGTGAGCGACATGCCGCTGGGCGGCGGGGTCTGGGCCTTCGGGCAATACGCAGGGGGGGCCGGGCCGCAGAGCAGCCTCACCGTCGCCTCGCTCCAGTCGCCCTCCGGGGCCGCCGCCACCTTCAGCCCCGGCGGCGGCGTGGCCGCCCTGGAGGTGGTGAAGTACTCGCTGCAGGGCACCAACCTGGTGCGCCGCATCGGCCTGTACGGAGGCCAGACCAGCGCCACGAACCCCGTCATCGCGTGGGGGCCCGCCGAGACCTTGCTGGACAACGTGGTGAGCCTCGCGTTCACCTATTACGACATAACCAACTCGCCCGTGGCGCCCCCCGCCGCGCCCGGCGACCAGGGGAACATCCGGCTCGTGCGGGTGGCGCTCCAGGCCAGGGCGGGCCTGGGCGTGCCCGATTACACTTTTTCCATCGACGTTCGCCTGCGGGCGCTCTGAAGGAGAGACCCATGCGCGGCATGCGGCACCCTGCCATGCGTCCCCGGCGCGGGGCCACGGGCTACGTGATGGTGATGGCCCTCCTGGTCCTGGCCATCCTCTTCGCCCTGGGGTCCTCCTTCATGGCCCTCATGGCGGGCGAGAACCAGATCGCCATCAGCGATCGCGATATGACCCTGGCCCTCAACGCGGCCGAGGCCGGCGTGCAGCAGGCCCTGCAGAATGCCAAGGTGGCGCCGGACTTCACCACCTTGCTGGGGAACTCCACGCCGGGCACCGGCAACAATGGCTCCGGGACGCTCCAAAGCGGGGTCAGCTACACCTTCACCATCGCCAACGACCCCGCCGAGAGCGCCACCCCGACGACGGACACCAACAGCACAATCCTGATCACCAGCACCGGCCGGGTGCGAAACGCCACGCGCATCATCGAGACGCTGGTCTTCATCCCCAAGGCCAACTTTCCGGCGGCCCTCCAGGTACCCGGCGCCGCGAACAATTTCCTTTTCGTGGGGACGGCCTTCACGGTGGATGGGAACGATACCGACCCGGTGACCGGGACCCACACCGGGGCGGTCACCAAGCTGGGCGTGAGCGCAGGGTCCACCGTGGTGCGCAACGATATCTTCAATTCCATGAGCAGCACCGAGCGGACGCAGCCCGCGTTCGCCGGCCTCCCCGGCGACTACGCCGGGCAGCCGAGCCTGGGCATGGACACCTCCCTGGATTCCAATACGGTCCAGACCATGGCGTCGAACTGGGGCGCGGCCGCCGGCGCGCAGAACTCCACCACCATCGGGCGGAGTACCCTCACCGTCTCCGGCACCAACAGCTACGCCAATGGGGCCGGCGGCGGCCCGACGGTGAGCAACAACCAGGCGTGGGGGACACCCCAGCAACCCGGCGTTTTCTACGTCAAGGGCATCAGCGAGGCCGACTATCAAAGCAATCCGTCGGGCGTCGCCGGGGTGGTGAACGTGACCGGGAACTTCCAGGGGGCCGGGATCCTGATCCTGGACGGGGCCGACCTGATCGTCACCGGCAATTTCCACTGGGAGGGGATCATCATCGTTACCGGGCCGCTGGTAGGGCTCGAGCTGGTCGGCGGCGGCACCCAGACGATCTTCGGCAGCGTCATCGTCAACACCCGGGAGACGGACGGCTGCCCGCTCCGGCCCGACTGCCTGGAGATTCTTCTGCGGGGGGCGCCGAGCATCGGCATCATGTACAGCCAGACCGCCATCAGCAATGCCATGCGCGCCCTTGGGCAGCGGTTCACCTATTGGAATGAGCGCGCGCCATGAGCCCCGCGTCGGCTCGCGGGCGGCGACCGTCTCGGCCGGCCTCCCAGCCGGATGAAAAAATGGGCTGGGGAGCATGGATCCTGGTGGGGCTGTGCGTGCTTTTTGGCGTGGGCCTCATCCTGATCTTCCGCGGACGGCCGGGGCGGCCGGTGCCCGCGACAGAGTCCGCCCCCTCGCCCCCGGCGACGCGGGCCGCCCCGGCCGGGGGGACGGGAGGAGCGTCGACGGGGGGCCAAACGGGGGGGTCTCCGGCCACGCCAAGAGGGGGGGAAGGAAAGGTCACGCTGAGCCCGCAAGAGGGGCTGCGCGTGCTCTGGGCCCAGCCCAAGGCGGGTCTGTTCGTCTACCCTCATAGCGTGATCGAGGTACACTTCAGCGCGCCCATGGACCGGGGCTCGGTGCAGCAGGCCTTCGAGATTTTCCCGGAGGTGCCTGGGAACCAGGAGTGGCCCCACCCGGACCAGATGGTTTTCCGCCCCCGGCAGCTCCTGGACCTGGGCGTCGAATATCGGGTACGGCTGGGATCCTCCGCCACGGACCTGCGGCGCGTGGAAGGCCTGCACCCTTACGAATGGACCTTTCAGGTGTACGGGGGGTACACCTACCACCAGAATGTGGGCCCCCTCATGCGGTATGCCTGCGGGTCGTGCCATGGGGCCGGCGGATCCGCGGCCCGCGTGCCGCTGGGAACCTACACACAAGCAATGTCCTACGTGCAGAAGAAAAACGCGGCGGCAAGCCCACTGTACGCCGCGCTGGGCGACCCCCGGCGGCACGCCCAGGTGACCCCCGGTGGGCAGGCCATGTCCTACGTGATCCGGGACTGGATCGAAAAGTTCGACGCGGCCGAATAGGTCCCAGCGCCATCCGGCCTCCGCCTTGACAATTCCGCTGGCCTGGGCGATACTACATGGGTCCAAAGGGTCCGCCTTTTGGACTTTCTTTTTGACCTCGCCGCCGGTGATGCCGGGTCGTCTAATGGTAGGACGCCTGACTCTGGATCAGGTAGTTGGGGTTCGAGT
>DASPOZ010000504.1:0-2773 GCA_035625755.1 Candidatus Sulfotelmatobacter sp. | reverse complement strand
TGGATCGGAGCACTTCCTTGTCGAAGCGGGCGCGGGGTTCCCGCAGGGTGACGGCCGTGGTGATGAGACTGAGCGCCGGGAAGACCGAGATCAACAGGAAGGTGTGCTGGGGGCTCACATCCCGGGAGAGCCAGCCCCCGCCGATCCCGGCCAGCACGGAGGCCGCATTCATGGCCCCCCACTGGACGGACTGGAAGCGCCCGGTCATCCCCAGCGGCTTTCCGGTTTCCACCATCACGGCATCGCACAGGACATCCGAGAAGGCCAGGCCGAGGCCGCAGAAAACCAGCACCAGCAGGGTGAGCCCATAGGTGTGGACCGGTTGAATGCCGAGGAAGAACCAGGTGGCGGCCGCCAGCGCGGTGGTGCACAGCAGGTAGCTCCGGCGCCGGGTGCCGAAGAGAGGGAAGCAGTCGGAGGCCAGCCCGTAGAGCGGTTTCACCGTCCAGGCCACGCCCACGATGGCCATGAAGGTGGCGGCGTCGGCCGGGCCCAGGCCGAGGCGTTCCTTCAGCAGGTAGAAGAGGGGCTGGCTGCCGATGCCGGCGCTAGGCTCGGCGATGCCCTGGACGAAGTAGATGGCGGCGAAGAACGGCGCCAGGCGGCGGAACGCGCCATGCCGGTCCGGCGCCGGCATCTCTTCGGCGGCAGTCATGGCCACTCCCTGTTGCCGGCGTGGCGGGACGCGAGGGAGGACGTGCCCGCCCCGAGGGCGCAAAGGCCGAGGGCCTCCGGGACATCCCGGAGGCCCTCGGCGTGGGCAGGGGCCCGCGCGCCCTCAGCGATCGCCTCGCCCTTCACCCCGCCGCCCGCCTTGCCCCGCAAGGCCCGCGGCTGGCCCTCACCCGAACCAGCCCAGCCTCGCCCGAGCGCACGCCACAAACCCGATCACCACGAAGAGCAGGCTCGTCTCCCCGATCCACCCCAGGGCGTACGCGCCGCAGGCGGCCAGTGCTATCCCCGTCCCCGCCAGGGCGGCCGCCCGCCGCCCCTGCGGCGGGGACGCCACGGGGCACGCCCCCGGCGCCCCTCCGTGGCCCTCCGGACGATCCACGTCGGCACGAACCGCCACCCGCTACCTCCCTCGGTCCCGCGGCTCCCGGTCCGCCTCCCCCGGCGCGAACCAGGGGATGCCCGGGACCCGGATCTGCCGCCGCACCAGCCAGGCCAGAACCCCCACGCACACGACCAGCAGCCCCTCCCCCATGTACCCCAGCAGGTACGGGACGAGGACGGCCGCCACCACGGCCGCGGCCAGCAGGAAATACCAAAACTGATGAAGATGCCGGCGCGTCTGGGTCATCTCATGGAGCCCCCGCCGGGCGTCGCGCGAACCGCCCCACCACCAAGAATAGACCGTCGCCCCGCTGAAGGCAAGGAAGGTCTGTCTGGAGCGCGAAAAGGGCTAGCGCTTCTTCCCGCCCCCGAAGAGCCCCTCCAGCGCACCTCCCACGCCCTTCGTCGCCCCGGTCGCGGCCTCCATACCCTTCTGCCCCAGCGTCCCCGCGCCCTTGACCACGCCGCCGAGGCTCACCCCCAGGGTCTCCGCCATGGAGGACGCCAGCCGCGTGCTGAGGGCCTCGTTGAGGGAGAACTGGGGATTGTTGATGTCCCCTTCCAGGACGAAGTGCACCGTGATCTTGTTCTCCTTGTTCTTCAGGAAGGCCACCACGGCGTCGCGGGGCACGCCCATGAACGTGCCGAGCCCGCCCTTGGCGGGGGCGAGTTCCAGGTCCGAGATCGTCACCTTCCCGGGCGCCTTCAGCCGGTTCTTGCTCACCTCCGATTGCAGGTCGAGGTCCAGGGCGCCCTTCTCCACCCCCGTCTCGGCGGCCTTGATGAGGTAGGGCTGCAGCGCCACCAGATCCACGGACCGCAATGTGGTCTTCACCGAGGAGTCCTTGCTGGCGATCTCGGCCCAGCCCGCCACGGTGATACGCCCATCCCGCCGGACGCCCTTCAGCACGCCCGAGAGGTCGAACGGGCTCTTCCCTGTCAGCGAGGGGACCACCACATCGCGCACCGTGGCCTGGATCTGCTCGAGGCGGATCTTCAGCGGCGGCGATGCGACCGAGGCGTCGAAGAACTCCACCACGCCGTCCTGCAGGGCGATGCGGCCGAGGGTCACCGGCGGGGCGGCGGCGGGCGCCGCGGAGGCTCCCGCGTGGCCCTTCCCGGCCGTCCCCTCCAACAGGCTGGGGACGACCTCGAGCTTCCCGTCCCTGGTCCGGAGCGCCGAAAGGTAGGGCCTGACGATGGTGATCGAGCGGACCCGGATCTGCCCGGAGAGGAGGCTGCGCAGGGCGGGCACGATGGCGACATGCTCCGCCCGCAAGGTATCGCCCGCCGGCCACCCCTTCGGGCCCTTGATGCGCAGCCCCTCCACGTCCACACTGGACCAGCCCACACGGATTTCCTTGATCTCGCTGTCCGGCCCCAGGGCCTCCACCACCTTGCCCTTCAGCATCCCCACGGCCATCCGGAAGCCCACGATGCCGCCCACGATCAGGATCACGAGTACCACCAGGGCGATCAATCCCCACCGCTTGCCCCGTCCAGTACCCATGGCGACCTCCTCTTCTTCCCACTCAGGGGCCTGATAAACTCTGTTTCGGGCAGGCTGCTCAAAAAGGTCCGGATGCAAGGCGGCGCCCACCGTTGCGGAATGCGGATTGCGGAATGCGGAATGGGAGAGCCGGTACGCCGCAGCGAGCCCCCTATTCCGCAATCCGCAATGCAGAGGTGGGCTTTTTTCAGCAGCCTGCTACGCGGC
>DASPOZ010000503.1:0-8214 GCA_035625755.1 Candidatus Sulfotelmatobacter sp. | reverse complement strand
CCCGTAGGCGTAGGTCACGGTGGACGGGCGCAGGTAGTGGGCCGCCTCCAGCCCCGGCGATTCCGCCGCGGGCCCGAGGCCGCCCGGGGCGGCCGCCGCGGCCACCTGGCGCCAGGTGACGGCGCGGGCCGGAGCGCCCTTCACGAAGATCCGGTTGCCCTCCGCCACCAGGTCCTCGGCGCGGGCCTCCAGCAGCTCGGCGGCGATCTGGAAGGCCTTGTCCTTCAGCTTGGCGGCGGCCAGGGCCAGGGCGTTCCCGGCCAGCACGATGCTGCGGCTGGCCAGCGTGCCGAAGCCGAAGGGGATGGCCGCCGTGTCCCCCTCCACGAGGGTCACGTCGTCCAGGGCCACGCCCAGGGCGTCGGCGGCGATCTGGGCGAAGGTGGTCTCGTGCCCCTGGCCCTGGCAGCACGCCCCCGTGGCCACCAGCACCTTGCCGCTGCCGTCCACCCGCACCACGGCGCCCTCGAAGGGGCCCACGGCCGTTCCCTCCGTGTAACAGGCGAGGCCCACGCCCAGGTAACGCCCCCGGGCGCGGAGGCGCGCCTGCTCCTCGCGGAAGGCCTCGTAGCCGATCCGTTCCAGGGCCAGGCGCATGCCGCCGGCGTAGTCGCCGCTGTCGTAGATCAGGCGGTGCCCGTCCCGGTAGTAGAGGCCCACGTCGTAGGGGAACTCCTCGGCGCGCACCAGGTTGCGCATGCGCACGTCGGCCGGGTCCAGCCCCAGGCGGCGCGCCAGGCGGTCCACGATCCGGTCCATGGCGAAGACGGCCTGGGGGCGCCCGGCGCCCCGGTAGGGCGCGGCCGGCGTCTTGTTGCTGACCAGGGTCTCGCCCTCGATCTGGCAGCTCCGCACCCGGTAGGGGCCCAGCAGGTGGGCGGCCGTGTTGTAGGGGATCACCAGGGCGAGGGGGTTGAAGGCGCCGCTGTCCATCACGAAGCGGTCGCGGATGGCCAGGATGGTGCCGTCCCGGCGCGCGGCGGCCTCCATCACGTGCACCTGGTCCCGGGCGTGGCAGCCGCCCAGGAAGCTCTCGCGCCGGTCCTCGATCCACTTCACGGGGCGGCGCAGGAGGCGGGCCAGGTGGGCCACCAGGACCTCCTCGGGGTAGGCGAGGGCCTTGTACCCGAAGCCGCCGCCCACGTCCGGCGCGATGACGCGCACCCGGTGCTCGGGCAGGCCCAGGGAGCCGGCCACCACGTCGCGCACGGCGTGCGGCACCTGGGTGGAGCACCAGAGGGTGATGGTGCCCGTGCGTTCCTCGTAGGACGCCACGGACCCCCGCACCTCCATGGGCGCCATGCCCTGGCGCTGGAAGCGGAAGGCCTCGCCCACCACCACGTCCGCCCCGGCGAAGGCCGCCTCCACCTCGCCGGAGCGGACCCCGAACCGGATGGCGGTGTTATCGCCCCAGTCGGGGTGGAGGACCGGGGCGCCCGCGCCCCGGGCTCCCTCGGGGTCCCGGACCACGGGCAGCGGCTCGTAGGTGACCTGGATCAGGTCCAGGGCGTCCTCGGCCACGTAGCGGTCCGCGGCGGCCACGATGGCCACCGCCTCGCCCACGAACCGCACCACGTCGCGCGCCAGCACCTCCCGCCGGTCCGGCCGCACCAGGGGGCGCGCCGCCTCCTGGACCGAGGGGGGAACCTTCCAGAGGTGGCCGCTGAAGGGGCCCACGGCCCCCTCCAGATCCTTCGCGGTGAGGACGGCGCGCACGCCGCGCAGTGCGCGGGCCGCCGCCGGATCGATGGCCGCGATGCGGGCGTGGGCGTGGGGGCTGCGCAAGACGGCGGCGTGGAGCGCGCCGGGGAGCCGCACGTCCGCCACATAGGTGGCGGTGCCGGTGAGGAAGCGCGGGTCCTCGCGGCGGCGCACGGAGGCACCCACGTATTTGCCCGGCTTGGCGGGGTGGCTCTGGCTCATGCGCGGCGGGGCTCCAGGGCTTCGATGTGGACGGGGCGCGAGCGAGCGACGGGTGTGTTGCGCTTGCTTTTTATGGCCGGGGGGAAGGGTGTGTCAAGGGTTTTCTCCGCCCGTTTTGGTTTTGACTTTCCGGGGGCGGGCCGTGTATACTTTTTCTTGTTTTCAGGGGTGATCCCTCGTGGGGGGCGAATAGCTCAGCGGTGGAGCACCTGCCTTACACGCAGGGGGTCACTGGTTCGAATCCAGTTTCGCCCACCAAAGTTCTTTTCCGCCGGATAGGTCCTCGAAATCGCGGGGTCGTGGTGCAGCCTGGTTAGCACACTGGCCTGTCAAGCCAGAGGTCGCGGGTTCAAATCCCGTCGGCCCCGCCATTAAATCCCACACTTAGCAGCCTCCCCCTCTCCTGTTCGTGAGTCTCTGTGCGGGTTCGTGCCGCCCCTCCGCGCCTTGGGGCGCTGCGGAAGCCTCGCCGGCCCTGCTGGGCTGACTGGCGTTGTAGGTTGTCAGCCGCTCGGTCGCCCGGAGGGCTTGGAGCGCGGCAAGGCTGTGCGCCCAGCATCGCCCAGATGCATGCAGATAGCTGGCCCTAACGGCATCGGTCGGTCCTTTGGCCGTGCCCTCAGAGCAGCTACACCTTAAGAGATCCCCGCACAATCCACGCATGGGCCCTGGCGAGCCCTCAGGGTCGCAGGGTTGCAGCGGCCCGCTGGCTTCTCAGGCCAACGGACGGCTGTGAAGGCCGTGCCGCATGGCGTGGCGGCGGGCGGTGAGAGGCTGAGGCCCCATCGGCCGGCTTCGGCGCCCCTCGACAAGAACACCCACCGCTGGTACGCTCCGCAGAAAGCCGACGGGGCCACCGTGCGACCACTGATCCCCTTCTGACCGCCACGAGCTGAGCGGACCAGGGGCGGCGCCGGTGGAGGCCTGGGCCCTTTCATGCGGTCCGGTCTGGCGGCGATGCGACTGTGGGCGCATGCGGAGGGCGGACGGGCGCCCCCGGAGGTTGTAGCGGAGGCACCGAAGTCTCGTCTGTGCGCGTTGGCGAAAACCATCGGAACGAGGAAGCCTGAACACCCTCGCAGCAAGCGGCAGGGTATCCAACGGGAGGCCTTCGCGCGGGGAGGGCGAGAGCCGTGAGGCGATGGGTGTACGTGGTCCTGCTGGGAGTGTCCTCACTATTTCTGTGGGCCCTTTTGCCGGCGCATGCCGCCACGCTCACGCTGCAAGCCGTTGGACCCCCCCGCCCCTTGCGGGGGCCGCTACTGGGCGCCTCCACGACCGCGTTTTTCGAGCATCTCTTGGATGACCCGGCGAAAATCGCCGTGTTGAAGACCATGGCCATCGGGCTTGACCGCTTCCCGGGCGGGTCGGACGCGAACTTTTACAATTGGCGCACAGGCCTCATCGACATTCACGCGCGGCCCGATAGTTCCCCGTACGTGCGGTTCTGGGCCAAGGCCGCGGCCAATATCGCCCGGGGCCAGCCCAGCGGGGTCACGCTGGAGCAATATGCCGTGTTTTCGCGCGAGCTTGGCGCGCAGGTGATCCTGGTGCCGAACCTGGAATCCTCCAGCATCGCCGAGCAGGTGGAATGGTTCAAACGCCTGGCCGGCGAAAGGCTCGTGCCGCAGCGGATCGAGTTAGGGAATGAATTCTGGGTCGCGATGGGCAACGATCCGGCCAGCCTGGCGCGTTGGCCCGATGCACCCACCAGCATGCGGAGCATGAAGCAATATCTGGAGGCGCTGCGGCCCTACCTGCCCGCCAACGTCAAGGTCGCCGTCCAAGCCGCGGCAGGCGCCGTGGACGCGCACCAAGGCCGCTTCGGGCAGCGCCTCCGGCAATGGGATGAGGACTTGCGCCCGGAGCCCTGGTTTGATGCGGTCACCATGCACCTCTATCCCCGGTTGCGCGACGTGCTGGGCGACCCCCAGGCGGGGCTCACGCCCCCGACGCCGGCGAATGCGCTGGCGCGCCTGCAGGCGATGCTGGCCCGGGTCGACGAAGGCGTCGAGCGGCTTCTGCACGATATGGAACGGCGCCTGCCCGGGAAGGAAATCTGGATCACCGAATGGAATGCGCGCGGCGCGAATCCGGCGACCCAGCGCGGCGAGGCTGCGGAACCGCTGTCGCCGGCCATGGAGATGCTGACGACGACGCGCATGGCGTTGGTCCAGCTGCGGCATCCCGCGGTGACGGCGTCGCTCTACTTCATGTTCAGCTTCCGGCCGCGAGATCCCCACGCGATGTTTGTCCCGGACGGGCGGGGCAGCTATGCGCCGGTCCCCGCGGCGGCGGCGCTCCGCTGGTTGAATGCGGCCGCCAATGGCGGGGGGACGTACCAGCGCATGGTCCAGGCAGGCGGTCGGCCGGTCTCCGGAGGAGGAGTGCTGGCCGAATCCTATCTTCCCATCGAGGGCGGACTGTTTGACGCGCAGGAGCGTAGGACTCTTTTGGTGCAGAACGCCTCTTCCACAAGCCTGGCCTTTGACGCGTCAACGCTGGTCGAAGGCCGGCAACCAAGTCGGGTCGAGGCCCTCGTCGCCCCCGATCTGGTCAAGCGTGAACGACAAGCCGCAAGAATAGAAGCGCAGGACCGGGCCGGGCCGATCGGTATCCCGCCCTTTTCCTTGACCCGAATCGTGTGGAATAAGGGCCAATGAATCGTGCCGAAGGCATGGGAAGGCAGCTCGGCCGGGAGATGAAGAAAGCAAGGCAGGTTGGATCCCCGGATCCCCTCGCCCGCCGGGGAAGTGGAGAGGGGAGGGGGCCGGGCCGTCTGGTGGCGTCCCTGGAGTTTGAGGAAACCCAATAGGTCTCCCGCGGGGTCCGCGGGCCGAGCCCCCTGGGCCGGGCCTTGGCGCCGCCGGCGCGAGCGCAACCCCCACCGGCCGAGGTCCCCATGGACTTCGATCTCAGCGAGCCCCAGCGCCTGATCCAGGACCTGTGCCGTGCCTTCGCGGCGAAGGAGCTGCGCCCGCGCGCTGCCGCCATCGACCGCGAGGACGCCTTCCCCCACGACCTCTACCGGCGGCTGGCCGCCCTCGGTCTCCTCGGCATGACCCTGCCGCCTGAGTACGGTGGCGCGGGCGCCGACACGCTGGCGTGGGCGGTGGCGCAGGAGGAGCTCGCGCGCGGCTGCCCGGCCATGGCCGACGCCGCCCTCCTCGCCAAGCTGATGGGCGATCTGATCCTCCTCAACGGCTCGGACGCGCAGCGCCGGCGGTGGCTGCCCGCCCTCGCCGGCGGCGAGGCGATCTGCGTCATCGCGCAGACGGAGCCCGGGGCCGGGTCCGACGTGGCCGGCATCCGCACCACGGCGCGGCCCACCGCCGATGGCTTCATCCTCAACGGCACCAAGCGCTTCATCACGCTGGCCACGGTGTGCGACCTCGCCGTAGTGGTGGCCACCACCGACCCCGGGCGCGGCCGGGACGCCATCGTCATGCTCCTCGTCGACATGGGCACGCCGGGCGCCCGCCGGGGCGCCAAGGATCCGGTGATGGGTCTGCACGGCCTGGAGACGGGCGGGCTCTGCTTCGAGGACTGCGCCGTCCCCCGGGCCGCCCTGCTCGGGGGCGAGACGGACGGCTTCAGGCGCGCCATGCGTTCGCTCGACACCGGGCGGATCGGGATCGGGGCGCAGGCCGTGGGCCTCGCCCAGGCCGCCCTCGATGAGGCGCTGCGCTACGCGCGGGAGCGGACGGCCTTCGGGCAGCCCATCGCCGGCTTCCAGGCCATCCAGTTCATGCTGGCCGACATGTCGGCCCAGGTGGAGGCCGCGCGCCTGCTCGTGCGCAAGGCGGCCTGGCTCCGGGACCAGGGGCGGCCCTTCATCCGGGAGGCGGCCGAGGCCAAACTGGTCGCCTCGGAGACGGCCGTTCGCGTCACGTCGGACGCCCTCCAGATCCACGGCGCCTACGGCTACTCCACCGAGTTCCCTCTGGAGCGCCTCTACCGCGACGCCCGCGTCTACCCCATCTTCGAGGGGACGAGCCAGATCCAGCGGCTGGTGATCGCCCGCTCCCTCCTCCGCTGACCCCGGTCCGAAAACTCCCGCATCCCCCGATCCCCGGGCCCGCTCCGCCGGCGGCCGGCGGCACGTCAGCAATACCGACAGGGAGGATACTCCCGGGAGTAGACCGGCTGCTTCAAGAACTCCTCGGGGCGGTACTTCCAGAACTGGCTCACCTCCGGGTACGTATAGATGACGGTGTTCTGTAGCTTGCCGTTCACCCGCTCGACCTTGCGGATGTAGATATTCTCGACGGGATTCCCGTAGGCATCCATGCGGACGGGACCGCGCGGCGAGTCCTTGACGTCGGTCGCGCGCAGGGCGGCCATCAGCGCCGCGCGATCCTCTACATGACCCTGCACCGTCTGGATTGCGCTGCTGATGACGCGGGCCCCATCGTAGCAGCTCTCCGAGAAAAAGGACGGGGTCCGCCCGTACTTGGCCTCGTAGGAGGCGCGGAAGGCCCGATTGGCCGGGGTCTCCAGTGCCGCGGAATAGACGTAGGCCGTGATGACACCGAGGGTTTCATCGCCGAGGAGCGGCAGCACGGACTCGTCCGTATAGGTGCCGCCTCCGAGCAGGGGCAGACGATCCTTCAGGCCGGCGGCGGCATACTGCTGGGCGAAGAGGACCGAGTAGCGCCCGAGGGCCAGGACGAAGACGGCGTCGGCCTCCTTCTTGATCTGGGCGAGATAGGGGGCGAAGTCCTGCACGTTCATCGGGATCCAGAGCTTCTGCACAATCCGCCCGCCGTTCTCCTCGAAAGTTCGTTGGAACCCCCCCACCGTCTCGTGGCCAAAGGCGTAATCCAGGGAGATGATCGCGATCCGCTGGTACCCCAGGACCTTGGCGGCATACTCCCCGAAGGGCTGGGTGATCTGGCTGGCGGTTTCGCTCGTGCGGATCAACCACTTCGGGCGCTTGCGCTGGGTGATATCGTCCGCGGCATTGAGGGGGTAGATGCTGGGGATCCCCTGGGCCTCGATGTACGGGATCAAGGCGTAGGCCACATTGGAGGGGACGACGCCGGCCACGAGGTGCACCTTGTCGCTCTCGACGAGCCGCCGGAGTTTGCTCAGGGCCGTGGCGGGGATGCCTTCGTCGTCCTCGAGGGTCACCACCAGTTTCCGGCCGGCCGCCTGCCACTTGTGCTGTTCCCAGTACAACTCGCACCCGCTGTACAGATCCTTTCCGTTCTGGGCCAGCGACCCGGTCAGGGGGGCCAGGAAGCCGATCTTGATGGGCTCTTGGGCCCGCGCCGGCGGCGCCCCCAGGCCCCCGCTCAGGGAGGCGACCAGGACCCAGAAGAACGCCCGGAACGACGTGCGCATACGCTCCTCCTCGAGCCTACCGGCCCCCCGGGGGCTCCCCACCCGCTGAGGCGATCGCGCCCTGAAGGTCACGAACCGCCGGCCCCGCGGCGGCGGCCCCGTCACGTGGACCTGCTGTATCCGCCATTCACGACGATGCTCTCACATTCGCAGACGTCATATCAACCTCAAAACGCGCAATTCGCTCAGGTCTGAAGCCCTTTCCAGGGGGAGGGCGGCGACCTCATTGCAAGATCACGGGAAGCGAGAGCTTCCTGATTTCGGGAACCTCCAGCGGCAAGGCGGCATCCATTTACGAGGCCATGGCTTTCTATTTTTGGGCCTCCCGATTCCTGCGAGTCGAGGGTCGAACGGGCGGTGCCGAGTACGCGCAAAACGCCTTGCCGGCATCCTTCCGGGGGGGTCTGCGGGGGATGTGCGGGCGATCGAAGGCTGAGGCGCTGCCGCCAGAGTTGACAGCCGCAAGGGGGTGGGCATAGAGTCCGGCTCACACCTGACCCGTCCAGCCCTCAGGGGAGGGACCCATGCCCCTGGCCCGGGACCCTGGACCCTGTGAGGCCCTCGTTGGCCAGGCCGCCGGCCGGCGGGGACGGTTGGTTCTTCTCGCCTCGGGCACCCCTTCGACTTCCCCTTAGTGGCAGAGGATCACGGGCACGGCATTTCCCTTGTTTAACAAGGAGGATGGATCATGAGACCAAGCGGTTGGTTTCCATGCGTCCTTGCCGCGTTCATCCTTACTGCGTGGAGGCCAGCGGCGGCCCAGCAAGTCGTGGGCGCGGAGCATTGGGTCGAGCACGGCGGGGTGAAGCTGTACATCTGGGAAAAATACGTGGGCGATCCAGCGGGGAAGAAAGTGGTCGTTCTGGCCCATGGCTCGGCCACGGCGGGCAAGGAGAGCTTCGACCTCCAGGTTCCCGGAAAACCGTCGTACAGCCTCATGGACTT
>DASPOZ010000502.1:0-7052 GCA_035625755.1 Candidatus Sulfotelmatobacter sp. | reverse complement strand
GGTAGCGCGCGAGGTCCACCTCGAACCCGGTGGGCTTGCCGTCGGCGTCAAGATACCCGAGGGGCGGGAAATCGTTTCTCACCCCCACGATGAGGGTCCCCCGCGCCTTCACCGCCTCCAGGGTGCCGGCGTGGGCCTGGGCCGCCCCAAGCAGCGTGAGGGCCCCCACGAGAAGGGTCAGCGCGGCGCGCCTCGCGACTGGTCTCTTGCCCTGCATTGTGCTTCCTCCTCACTCGCTGACCCTAGGAGGGTTCTCTGTGATGCCCGATCCCATCCGGAGGCGAAACGCCCGAGCCCCCGCCTGTCATGCGGCCGCTACCGGCCGCCCGGGCGCGACCTGCACATCCGCGTCGGGAATCGCACCGCGCTTCACCTCCTCTGGCTCCGTCAGGCCTGCGGCGGTGCATTCCCGGCTCTGGGAACATGGAAACGACAGATCCGGTCGTCCAGCCGGGCGCCGAGGTTTGCGAGCACCGGGCGCGGGATGCGGAGGAGCGCCTCCAGCTCATGCGGTGCCAACTGGATCCCGAGCGTCAAACACGCGTGGGGAGGATCCATGAAGAACTCGTCCCGAAAGCTCTCGTCCGTGAGCAAACGGCCGAGGGTCCGTTCCACATCTCGCTGACTCATCGCGTCCTCCTGGCCGACCATGCGGCCCGTGCCCGCTGAACGGCAGAATTCGCCGCTTCCAACGGGCCGCCCGCTGGTACCGGAACGTTGGCTCGGCCGGCGAGAAGCCAGCCGAGCACGATCAGCGTGCCGCCGGGCAGCAACACCTCGATCGCACACGGGGCCGCGAGCACCTTGGCGAT
Source organism: Candidatus Sulfotelmatobacter sp. (assembly GCA_035625755.1). Taxonomy (GTDB): domain Bacteria; phylum Methylomirabilota; class Methylomirabilia; order Methylomirabilales; family DASPOZ01; genus DASPOZ01. Next base: position 6,240 of record DASPOZ010000502.1, on the reverse strand, counting down.
CCGCTTCAGCCGTGCACTCACCCCGGTGTTCATCCTGTGCCTCGTCGTGCCTCCTGGTGAGCAGCGTGCGCGTGCGTCACAGCCAAGCAAAAGCACCGATCATGCCAATGTTCCGAGCGCGCAAGGGCCCGGAAAATCGTGACCGTTGCTGCTCGATGAGAACATGTGCGCTTGGAGGGTGCAGTTCCGCACATGCACGTGCGGAACCGCACGTACAGGACGGCATGGTGGAGGAGGTGATCGCGTTCGGCGATGTGGTGCTGATTGTCGTCCCGTACACGGCGGTGGAGCAGATCGGTAAGGCGCATGCAGATGCCCTCGCCAAGAAGGTGCTGGTGGTGGATGTGAGCAACCCGATCCCGCGGCGCGAGGGCGAGGATTTCGTCAAATCGGTCAACCAGCAAGGGGGGGCGGGGCTGGTGACCGCCAAATTGCTCCCGGGCGCGCACATCGTCAGAGCGTTCAATGCGCTCGGCTCCGGCAGTCTGGCCGGGCTCGCCCATCGCGCAGGCGAGCCGGTCGGGGTGCCCATCGCGGGCGACGATTCGAAGGCGATCGCTGTTGCCGAGAACCTCATCCGTGAGATCGGGTTCGAGCCGGTCCTCGTCGGGGGGCTGGCCATGGGCAGGTATCTGGTACCGGGTACGCCGCTGGGAGGCGAGCACACACCGGCAGAGATTCGAAAGATCGCCGGCAGCCTGCACTGAGGCAAGCGTTGAGGGCGTCGCGGCTGCGTGAACAAAAGGCTGCTGAAAACCCTCTTTCGCCCAGGCTGCTCAAAAAGGTCCAGGCCAAGGCGGGCGCGCCGTCCCGTTGTGGAATGCGGAATAGGAGGGCCGGTACGCCGCAGCGTCGCGCGAGCGCGCCAACGCCCCACATGCTCCCGCCGGGGCAGCGGGAAGAGTGGGTGGGGCTGTTTCAGCAGTCTGCTGGGGGCGCGGGGCGGCGGCTAGACAGTGGGGAAGCCCTATGTTATAGATAGCTTAGGTTGTGCGGCTCAAGTAAGGGATTGCTCTTCGGAAGCATCCCCGGCCGGGCAGGAGCTAGTGCGGTGACCAGCGCTGCCTTCGTCATGAACCGGGAACCGAGAACGGGAAACCAGAGAATAGGAGCTTCCCACAGGCGGTTCCGGGCTCCCGGTTCCCGGTTTGCGGTTGGGGATCCGAACCTGTCGTGTGAGCCGGGAACCGGAAACCGGGAACAGGGAACCAGAGAAGAGGAGCAAGTGGGGGCATGAAGAAATTCTATGCGGATTTGAAGTCGTTGCTGGATGCCGAGAAGGCGGCGGCCGTGGCCACCATCATCGAGTCCAAGGGCGCCACGCCCCGCGAGGTCGGCGCCAAGATGATCATCCTGGACGAAGGGCAGGTCCTGGGCACGGTGGGTGGCGGCTGCGGCGAGGCCCAGATCCTCTGGGACGCGGTGAAGGTGTTGCGGCAGGGGCCGCCCATGATCTCGCGCGTGGACCTCACCGGCGACATCAACGACCTGAGCCCGACCAATTGCGGCGGCATCATGGACGTGTTCATCGATCGGTTCCGCCCGGCCGAGGAACGGGGCGTCGGCCTCACGGCCCGCGAGGCGGTGGACCGCCTGCTGGACGCGGTGGGCCGCGGCGTGCCCGCGGTGCTGGCCACGGTGGTGGGGGGCTACGCCCGGCGCCTGCCTCTGGGCAGCAAGGCCCTGATCCTTCCCGACGGCACGACGCACGGCTTCCCCGAGACGGACCCGCTGCGTCCCATCCTGGTGGCCAAGGCGCAGGAGGCGTTGGCGCGGGGCGAGAGCTGGCGCGTGAGGCTGGAGCTCCCGGATGCCCCGCGGGGCTCCGCCACGGCGGACGAGCCGGCGCTGGACGTGTACCTGGAGGTCGTGGCCCCGCCGCCGCAGCTCGTTGTCGTGGGGGCCGGGCACATCGCCGTGCCGCTGGCCAAAATCGGCAAGCTGCTGGAGTTCGAGGTGACCGTCCTGGACGACCGGTCGGCCTTCGCCAACGTCCAGCGCTTCCCCGAGGCGGACCACGTGATCGCGGCCGACATCGAGAAGACCCTCCAGGACTTCCCGGTGACCCCCCAGTCGCACTTCGTGCTGGTGACCCGCGGGCACCAGTTGGACGAGGAGGCCCTGCGCTGCGTGCTGGGGCGGGGCGCCGGGTACATCGGCATGATCGGCAGCCGGCGGCGCGTGCGCGAGGTGATCCGGCATCTGCACGAGCTGGGCTTCAGCCAGGAGCTTACAAACGAGGTCTACGCCCCCATCGGCGTGGACATCGGCGCGGAGACGCCGGCGGAGATCGCCGTGGCCATCGCCGCGGAGATCGTGAACCTGCGCCGGGGCGGCCGGGTGGTGCCCCTCTCCCGGAAGGGGCGCACGGCGTGACCCCGGAAGGCACGCGCGTCGTCATCAAGGGCGCGGGGGATCTGGGCACGGGGGTGGCCGCGCGCCTCTGGCGCTGCGGCTTCGCCGTGGTGATGACCGAGACCCCCGAGCCCACCTCCATCCGCCGCACCGTGGCCTTCGCCGAGGCGGTGTATGCCGGCCGGGCGGCGGTGGAGGGGATCGAGGCCCACCGCGTGGAGGGGATCGCCGAGGTTCCGGAGTGCCTGCGCCGAGGCATCGTCCCGGTGCTGGTGGACCCCGATGGCGCCCTGACCCGTCGCCTCGAACCCGACATCCTGGTGGATGCCACCCTCTCCAAGCACAACGCCCTCACGCGCATAACCGACGCCCCCATCGTGATCGCCCTAGGCCCCGGGTTCCGGGCGGGCGTGGATGCCCACGCCGTGGTGGAGACCAACCGGGGGCACAACCTGGGGCGGGTGATCCTGGAGGGCGAGGCCGAGCCGGATACCGGCGTGCCCGGCGTCATCGCGGGCGCCGGCGCGGAACGCGTGCTGCGCGCTCCCCGGGAGGGCCGGTTCCAGGAGGCGCGCGCCATCGGCGATCGGGTGGAGCGGGGCGAGGTGGTGGCCCATGTGGACGGCGTGCCGGTGGTGGCCGGCGTGGGCGGCATCCTGCGGGGCCTGCTGCGGGGCGGGCTGCGCGTGGAGGAGGGCCTGAAGGTGGGCGATGTGGACCCACGCGCCAAGCGCGAGCACTGCCACACCATCTCGGACAAAGCCCTGGCGGTGGCCGGCGGCGTGCTGGAGGCCATCTTCGTGGCCAGCCGGCGCGCCGCCGCGACGAACCCGAACGCCCCTCGTTGACGCCTCACTCGGGAATCGCCTTCCGCCATTTGCCGCCCGCCTTTCGGCCGCGCTCCCCAAGGCCAATCTCATCCCCCTCACACCTCACGCCTCACGTCCGATCGAATCAGGCGGGCGCTCAGTGCCCCCGGCTGGCGGTTCGCCGGAGCGCCCCGTGACGCTGGCGGAGGCCCTGGGCGTGCGGGCCGGGGACGTGGTGTCCTTCATCGGCGCGGGTGGCAAGACCACCGCCATGTACAGGCTGGCGGCGGAGTTGGCGGCGCGCGGGCTCAAGGTCATCGTCACCACGACCACGAAGATCTTCCCCCCCGATGTACCGGACGTGGCGCTGATCCTGGAGGGGGAGGGCGGGGGTGGGGCGGTTGCGCGGGTCGCCAAGGCCTTGGGCCGCACGCCCATCGTGGCGGTCGCCGCGCGGGCCCTGGCGGACGGGAAGCTGGAGGGGCTCTCGGCGGAGGCGGTGGCGGCCTTGCGCGAGTTGCCGGCAGTGGCGGCGGTGCTGGTGGAGGCCGATGGGTCCGCCCGCAAGCCCTTCAAGGCGCCGGCCCCGCACGAACCCGTGATCCCGGCGGCGACCACGCTGGTGGTGGCCGTGGTGGGGGCCGATGCGCTGGGGCGGCCCCTGGCGGAGGACCTGGTGCACCGCGCCGCCCTCGCCGCCGAGCAGGCGGGGATACACCTGGGAGATCCGATTACGCCCGAGGCAGTGGCGCGGGTGCTGCTCGGGCCGGCGAACCTGCGGGGGAAGCCTGCGGGGGCGCGCCTGGCCGGCCTCATCACGAAGGCGCGCACTCCGGCGCTGCGCGATGCCGCCGAACGGCTCGCGCGACTCCTCGGCGATGGCGGCGCCTCGCCTGTGGTGGTGGCCGAACTGGTGGCCGCGCCCGGCTTCATCGAGCCGGTCGGATGAGCCCAGCGGCGACGGTTGCCGGCATCGTCCTGGCCGCCGGGGCCTCGCGCCGCATGGGGCGGTTCAAGCTGCTCCTGCCCTGGCGTGGGCGGCCGGTGCTGGACCACGTGCTGGAGGCCGTGCGGGCCTCGGCGGTCCCGCACCGGATCCTCGTGCTGGGCCACGAGGCTGCCGCCGTTCGTGCGGCCATCGATCTGGCCGGCTTCACCGTGCGCGAAAACCCGCACCACCCGGCGGGGCAGAGCACCTCCATGCGAGTGGGGCTCCTCGCCTCGCCGCCCGGATGCTCGGGCTACCTCTTTCTGCTGGGGGACCAGCCGGGCATCACGGCCGCCTTTATCGATGACCTGGTGGCGCGGCACGCGGCCGAGCCCGACCGCATCCTGGTCCCGACCGTTGGCGGGCGCCGGACCAGCCCCGTGCTCTTCCCTGCGGAGTTCCGCCAAGCGCTGCTCGGCGTCGAGGGGGACCAGGGGGGGCGGCCGCTGCTGGATGCGCACGCCGACCGCATCCGGGCGGTGCCGGTGGACGACCCCGCGCTCGTGCGCGACCTGGACGAGCCTGCAGACCTAGCAGGCTGCTGAAAAAGGCCCATCTGCGGCGTTGGCGCGCTCGCGCGGCGCTGCGACGTACCGACCGCGTACGCCTCGCGCCTCGCCTCGCGCGCCGCCTTGCATCTGGACCTTTTTGAGCAGCCTGCGGCAAGCGGGGTCTTTCAGTGGCGTGTGAGCGGTGCCCTCGCCGGTGGAACTCGCCGGCAGGCCGCGCTGCGTGCTCGCCGCCTACCGGGCGGGGCCGCCGGCCTCGGCGCCTATCCCTGGCCCTGCAGGGTGTCGCGTGCCTTGCCGTACGCGGGGGCCTGGGCCGTCACCGGGGCTCTCGTTCGTGTAGGGCGTGCCGGTGCTGGCCGCGCTCCCGCCGGACGCCGGCTGCGCGCCGTCCCGGGCGTCCGCCAGACCTGACGCCGCGCGCTTCGGCTCCGTGGCCGCGATCGCCGGGCGCCAGGTTGCGGATCAAGGGCGCGGGCTTCGGCGTGTAGGGGACGGGCGTGCTGGGCGCCTTCCCCCGGGCGACCGCCACCATCTGGTTCGCGGTGATCCGTTGCGCGCGGCCCACGCCGTCCTTGTTCCGCACGTCGAGGGCGCCGGTGGAGAGGGCGAACTGCGAGTGCCCGTCGGGGGCGACCCCGATCTCGCCCTCCGTACCCCGGACGGCGGCGATGGCGGTGGGGGTTTGGAACTCCGTCCGGGCGTCGGCGACCTGGGTCGCCTTGTTCACCTTGAACCACAGATTCCCCAGGGTCACTTCGATGGTGCGGAGCAGCCCGCCCTCTTTGGGGCCCTGGGCGATCCCCACGCGGGTCTGCTCGCTGGCGCGGACGGTGGTGCCGTCCGTGAACTGAATCTCGGCGCGACCCTTGGCCGTGAGGACCTTGTCCTTGTCGAGGAGCGCCTGTCCCTCGCCGGCGGGGATGACCTTCCCTTGGCGCTCGATCTTGACGTCGCCCTCCATGAGGGTCAGGGTGGCGAGGGTGGCGGGGGTGGGGAGGGCCGCCAACGTCCACCCCAGGCCTGCCAGTCCGGCCAGGATTATGCCGGCTGCGCCGAGTCGCTGCGCGGTCTTTCCGGTCATCCTCGTTGACCTCCGTGCCCACCCGGGCCTCGCGGTGCCTGTTTCTTCGACAATCTGGCCGCCAGGGAGGTTGAACGACGGCCTAAGATGTTTATGCAACCCCAATGCCACGCAGCCTTCGATCTGTCGGGGAGGCACTTCCCCTCCGAAGGGCGGACGGTCCGGGCGGCCTGCCCTCGCTCCTCTGCGGTGACGAGCGAGCATGCCTGAAGTATCGGTGGGATCGCCGCTTCGCTCGGGCCGGGTCCTCGCCGGCGTGGCGCTGGGGGCCTACGCGCTGCAGCTCGCCGGCGTCTACTGGGATGTGGGGTGGCACCACGCGAGGGGGCGGGAGGCCTTCTGGAGCCCGCCTCACCTGACCATCTACGCCGGGGTGACCCTGGCGCTGCTGGCGGCCGCCCTGGGGATGCTGGGGGAGGGACGGCGGTCGGGCACGTACCGGCCGGCGACGCTGGGCCCGTTGATCCAGCTCGCGGCCGCGCCGGTGGATGAGCT
>DASPOZ010000501.1:0-2023 GCA_035625755.1 Candidatus Sulfotelmatobacter sp. | reverse complement strand
TGCAGCACGCCCGCCAGTTCGTGGCGCTGCTGCGGGCGCACATCGAGAAGGAGAACAACGTCCTGTTCATCATGGCCGACTCGATCCTCTCGCCCGAGAACCAGCAGGCCCTGTTCGCGCGCTACGCGCAGTTCACGGAGGAGCAGGCCGGCTGCCGGATTCACGAGGAGCCCATGGCGCTCATCCGGGAGCTGGAGGCCGCGGTCTAGCAGCAATACTGTTCAGATAGGCCGTCAGCCGACTGAAATCCCCCCTCGCCCCCCCTTACCAAATCCCCCCGTCCCCCCCTTTGCAAAAGGGGGGCGGAGGGGGGATTTCTGGCAAAGGGGGGAATGGGGGGATTTGGTCGACCGTTGGCGCGCCTCGTGAGCCTATATCAGGCTGCTGAAGAACTTGTTCTTGCCCAGGCTGCTCAAAAAGGTCCAGATGCAAGGCGGCACGCGAGGCGAGGTGCGAGGCGTACTTGGTCCGTACGTCGCAGCCCACCCGCTGCCGCTGAGGCAGCGGGGAGCGATGTTCGAGCGCGCCAACGCCCCACCCGCTGCCGCCGTGGCAGCGGGGAGAGACGTTGGGCCTTTTTCAGCAGCCGGTTATGTGAACGGTATTGGTTCGAGCAGGCCTGCGAAATAGATTGCGGGCGGTGGGGGGGCGCGACGGATGCTGCCCGCCGGGTCTATGACGACTGTGCAAGCAGGAAGGAAATCAGACGAACAGACCGCCGGCGCGAGGTGTACGAGCCGGCGGGGGGCGCGGGAGGTGCGGGAACAGGGGGCCAAGCCCCCCGGCACCTTCGACGAGCCCATCTACCGGCCCTTCGCGCTGCTGGCCCTGGCGGTGACGGTGGGCGTGGCCACCCCCATCGGGGCCATCACGCTCTACCGCCTCTACTGGCCGGCGGGCCCCGTGCCGGACATCTGGCCGCGGTTGCACGCCCACCTGCAGATCTTCGGCTTCGTGGGCCTCCTCATCATGGGCGTGGGGCACCACCTGGTGATGCGCTTCGCCCACCTCCCGGTTCGCCGCCCCGCGTTCACGCCGTGGGCCCTCGGGCTGGTGGCCGCCGGCCTGGCGGCGCGCGTCGCCGCGGCCGCCGCGGAGGGCACGCCGGCCCGCATCTTGTGGCCCGCCTCGGGGATCGCGGAGGCGCTGGCCTACGCGCTCTTCGCCGCGTGGGTCACGGCGCGCGTGCGGAGCACGAAGCCGCGCTTCGCATCGGACTGGCTGATGGCCAGCGGGGCGTGGTGGTTCAGCGCGGGGCTGGCCGTGGAGGCGGCCGGCCTGCTGCGGGCCGCCGCGACCGGGGCCGACCCGGCGGCGGCCACGCCCGGCGCGGGCCTCTACGCCATGGGCCTGTACGGGGGCGTGTTCGGGTGGGTGCTGGGCGTGGCCATGCGCGTGGCCCCCATGTTCCTGGTCGGCCGGAAGGTGGGCCGCCTAGGCGCGCCGGCCTTCGTGGGGCTGAACGGCGGGGTGCTGTTGGCCCTGCTGGCCGAGGCCTGGCCGCCCGCGTCACGCCCGGCGCACGCGCTGATGGCCCTGGCGGACCTGGGCGTGGCCGCGGCCCTCGTGGTGGGCGCCGTGTCGGTGGGGGCGTGGCAGCGCGAGCCTCGGCGCGCCATCGCCCTGCACCTGGATCGCACCGAGGCGCGCTTCTTCCGCCTGGCCTTCGCCTCCGCGGGCCTCGCCGCGCTCGGCCTCGTGGCGGGGGCCGTCCTGACGCTGGCCGGCGGGCCGCTCGGCCTGCTCGCCGATGCCACGCGCCATCTCCTCACCGTCGGGTTCGCCATCGGCGCCATCTGCGCCATGGGGTTCCGCTTCCTTCCCGTGATCGAGGGCGTCCGGCTGGCGCTCCCCCGCGCCCGCCACGTGGCCTTCTGGGCCCTCGCCCTGGCCGTGTTCCTGCGAACCGCCGAACTGGGCGCCGACTACCTGGACGAGCGCTTCCTCCGCCCCGCCGCCCTCTCCGGCTTCCTGGCCCTGCTGGCCCTCGCCGCCTGGGCCCTCGCCGTCGTCCTTACTATGG
>DASPOZ010000500.1:0-5367 GCA_035625755.1 Candidatus Sulfotelmatobacter sp. | reverse complement strand
GCCATCTCCAACGCCGGCATCTACATCGCCATCGAGAAGGGCTACTTCAAGGACGCGGGGATCCGGAACGAGCTGATCACCTTCGCCTCGGCGGCCAAGACCCTGCCGGCCCTCACGGCGGGCGAGCTGGATGTCTCCGCCGGCTCCCCCAGCGCCGGCCTCTTCAACGCCATCGCCCAGGGGGCGCCCTTCCGCATCGTGGCGGACAAGGGGCAGGCCCGGGCCGGCACGGCCTACTCGCTGCTGGTGGTCCGCAAGGACCTGATGGATTCGGGGCAGGTCAAGACGCTGAGGGACCTCAAGGGCAAGAAGGTGGCCGTCTTCGCCAAGGCGATCACCCAGGACTACATGCTGGGCAAGATGGCGGAGGAGATGGGGCTCAGCATCCGAGACTTCGACGTGACCTACCTGGGGGCCCCCAACCAGCTCACGGCCTTCGAGACGAAGGCCATCGATGCGGCCGTCACCGTGGAGCCGTGGGGGGCCAACTTCGCCGAGCGCGGGCTGGCGATGCGGTTCCTCACGCCGGACCAGTTCCGCAGCCTCTCCCCCTACCAGGTGGCCGTCATCATCTACTCGGGCAAGTTCATCAAGGAGCGGCGCCCGGCGGCGCAGCGCTGGATGGATGCCTACATCAAGGGCGCCCAGTTCTACGTCGAGAAGGGGCCCCACGATCCGGAGGTGCTGGCCATCCTGGAGAAGTTCACGAAGATCCCGGCCAAGGCGGTCAAGGCCGCCATCCCCCACTACCAGGCCCGGGACGGCCGGCCGAGCCTGGAGAGCCTCGCGGACCAGATCAACTGGTTCGTGGCCAACGGCTTCATGCCGGAGAAGGTCCCCGTGGACCGGGTGGTGGATCTCAGCTTCCTGAGATAGTGCGGACCGTCCCGACGCGGCGCCCCGTGCCCGCGCGAGGAGGAACCATGCACGCCCCGAGGCGCGACGGATGGCCGCGGCGATGGGTCATGGCCCTGGGGGTGCTGGCCGGCGTGGCCGCCTGGCCGGGCGCGGCGGCGCGGGCGCAGGAGGAAGCGGTCAAGGTGGATGACCGGCGGGCCATCTCCAACGCCGGCATCTACATCGCCATCGAGCGCGGGTACTTCAAGGAGTGGGGCATCCGGAACGAGCTCATCTTCTTCGCCTCGGCCGCGAAGACGCTCCCGGCCCTCACGGCCGGCGCGCTGGACGTTTCGGCCGGCGCCCCCAGCGCCGGCCTTTTCAATGCCATCGCGCAAGGTGCCCCCTTCCGCATCGTGGCGGACAAGGGCCAGGTTCGGGCCGGCACCGGTTTCAACATGCTCGTGGTGCGGAAGGATCTCGTGGGGTCCGGGCAGGTGAAGACCGTGCGGGACCTCAAGGCGCGCAAGGTAGCCCTCTTCGCCAGGGGGATCACCCAGGACTACGTGCTGGGCAAGATGGCCGAGGAGGAGGGGCTGACCATCAACGATTTCGACCTCACCTACATGGCGGCCCCCAACCAGGTCACGGCCTTCGAGACGAAGGCCATCGACGCGGCCATCACGGTGGAGCCGTGGGCGGCCAACTTCCAGGAACGGGGCCTGGCCGTCCGCTTCCGGACGCCGGACCAGGTGCGCGGCCTGACCCCGTACCAGACCGCCGTGATCATCTATGCGGGAAAGTTCCTCAAGGAGCGGCGGGCCGTGGCCCAGCGGTGGATGGATGCCTACCTGCGGGGCTGCCAGGAATACGTGGAGAAGGGTCCCAACGATCCGCAGGTCCTGGCCATCCTCGAGAAGTTCACCGGGGTCCCGGCCAGGGCCATCAAGGCCTCCATCCCCTACCGCCAGGATCCGAAAGGCAGACTGGCCCTGGGCAGCCTGGCGGACCAGATCGCCTGGTTCGCGGCCAACGGCTTCATGCAGGAAAAGGTTCCCGTGGACAAGGTGGTGGACCTGAGCTTCTTGCGCTAGCCGTTCCAGCGCCCGCGCCCTGCTCGCCGCAGCGGGGTGGCCGCTGCCGGGATCGGCAACGCCGAGGTGCCGTGTTGACAGTCGTTCGCGGTTGATGCTAGAGGTACGGCACTCGTCCCCCACAGGGCCTGGCCGCTCCGGCAGGCGGTGCTAATATTAATGTTCCAGAGGAGGCTGACGATGCGCATCCGAACGCACCAAGTGGTGATGGCGTTCGCCGCGGCGGTATTGGCGCTAGGCGCGCTCGCGGGCCCGGCCCCCGCCGCCCAGGAGCCCATCCGGCTGGGCTTCCTGACCGTCAAGACGGGGGCCCTGGCCGCGCCGGGCAAGGAGATGGAGAACGGGATCCTGCTCTTCCTGGAGGAGAACAATTACACCCTGGCCGGGCGCAAGGTGGAGCTCACCTCCCTGGACACGGCGACGAAGCCGGATGTGGCGCTGACCAAGGCCCGCGAGCTGGTGGAACGCACCAAGGCCCACCTGATCATCGGCCCCGTGGCCGCCTTCGAGGCCTACGCCATCATCCAGTACCTGAACGACAACAAGGTCCCGCTCATCTCGCCCAGCGCGGCCGCCGACGACCTGACGCAACGGAAGGCCAGCACCTATTTCCTCCGCGCGGCCTCCACCAGCAGCCAGCCCACACACACCCTCGGCACCTACGCCGCCAAGACCCTCGGCTACAAGCGCATCGTCACCATCGCCGACGACTTCGCCTTCGGTCACGAGGGGGTGGCCGGCTTCCACCGCACGTTCGAGGACGCGGGCGGGCAGATCGTCCAGAAGCTCTGGCCGCCGCTGGGCACCGTGGACTTCGGCCCCTACATGGGCCAGCTCAAGAAGGATGTGGATGCGGTCTTCGGCGGTTTCGCGGGCATCGGCGGGGTGCGCTTCGCCAAGGCGTTTCAGGAGTACGGTCTGCGGGGCAAGATAGCCTACCTGGGCGGGTCGGTAGCGTTAGACGAGGCGCTGCTGCGCAACATGGGCGACGAGGCCATCGGGGCGATCTCGGCCGCGCACTACAGCGCGGCCCTCCAGATCCCGGCGAATCAGCGCTTCGCCTCGGCCTACCGCCAGAAATTCGGCCAGGACCCCGGCTACTACCCCGAGGGCGCCTACACCGCCGGTCTCATGCTGAAGGTGGCCTTGGAGAAGGTGGGCGGCCGGATCGAGGACCGGGACGCCTTCTTGAAGGCCCTGCGCGAGGTCAGCCTCAGCGACACCCCCGGCGGTCCCCTCCGGCTGGACCGGTTCGGCCAACCCGTGCACAACATCTACGTCCGCAAGGTGGAGCGGCGGGACGGGCGGCTGCAGAACGTGGTGATCCATACCTTCGAGAACGTGAGCCAGTTCTACACCTACAACGAGGCCGAATATCTCAAGGCCCCGCCCTATGGCCGCGACTATCCGCCCTGCAAGCACTGCTAGCAGCAGGCTGCTGAAAAAGGCCCATCTGCGGCGTTGGCGCGGCCGCGCGATCGCTGCGGCGTACCGACCGCGTACGCCTCGCTCCGCGCACCCGCGCCGCCTTGCATCTGGACCTTTTTGAGCAGGCTGCCTGAGACGGGCGTTCGGCGGTTTGACCGCCACCGCAGTCCCCCGCCGTAAGACATCCTGCGAGCGCCTCTGTGCAGTTCTGGCTGATCCAGACGATGAACGGGCTGGCCTTCGGGTCGCTGCTGTTCCTGCTGGCCAGCGGCTTCTCGCTGATCTTCGGCCTCATGCGCATCGTGAACCTGACGCACGGCGCCTACTTCCTGCTGGGCGCCTACATCGGGCTCACGGTGATCCTCCGCACCGCCTCCTTCTGGCTGGCGGCGGCGGCCGCGGGGGCGGCCGTGGCCCTGCTCGGGGTGCTCGTCGAGCGGTTCCTCCTGCGGCGCCTGCACGGCCGGCCGCTCCCCCAGGTGCTCCTGACGCTGGGGCTGGCCTTCATCGTGGCCGACGGCGTCCTCTGGATCTGGGGCGGGGACCCCCGCCCCATCCCGGCCCCGCCCTTCCTGAGCGGCAGCTTCACCGTCGGCGGGGCGACCTTTCCGGCCTACCGGGCCTTCGTCTTCGTCATGGGGCTGGCGGTGGCCTTGCTGCTGTGGCTCCTGCAGGAGCGCACGCGGCTGGGCGCCATGATCCGTGCCGGCGTGGACGATCAGGAGGTGGCACGGGCCTTGGGCATCCCCGTGCACCGCATCTTCACCCTGGTGTTCGCCTTCGGCGCCTTCCTGGCCGCCCTGGGCGGCATCCTGGGCGGCCCCATCCTCGGGGCCTATCCGGGGCTGGATGGCGACGTGCTGCCCCTGGCCCTCGTGGTGGTGATCCTGGGCGGGATGGGGAGCCTGGGCGGCGCGCTCCTGGGGAGCTTCATCATCGGCTTCCTCCACAACTTCGGCCAGGCCCTCTTCCCGGACTTCGCCTACTTCACACTGTTCCTTCCCATGGTCCTCATTTTGGCTTTTCGGCCGTCGGGTCTCTTCGGGCGATGGTAGCCGTGGCGCGGCGCGGCGCCGCTCTTACCATCGCGGCCCTGGCGCTGCTGGTCCTGCCCCACCTCCTTCCCGCCTACTACCTGAACCTCACCACCCAGGTCCTCTTCTATGCCATCTTCGCCATGAGCCTGGACCTGCTGGTGGGCTACACCGGGCTCACCTCCCTGGGCCACGCCAGCTTCTTCGGCGTGGCCGCCTACGCCGTCGCCCTTTTGAGCGGCCGGGGCGCCACGAACCTTCTCCTGGCGGCCGCCGCGGCCCTGCTGGCCGCCGCCCTGTTCGCCGCCGCCTTCGGCCTGCTAGCCATCCGGGGATCGGCCCTCGGCTTCCTGATGATCACGCTGGCGCTGGGACAGGTGTTGTGGGGGCTGGCCTTTCGGTGGGCGGCCGTTACGGGGGGCGATAACGGGTTGGCCGGCATCAGCCGGCCCGCGCTGCCGTTCGGCATCTCCCTCCACAGCGGAGAGGCCTTCTATTACTTCACCCTCGCCGTCTTCGCCGCCGCGGCGGCCGTGCTGCGGCTGGTGGTGCGGTCGCCCTTCGGCCTGGTGCTCGTGGGCATCCGCGAACAGCCCACCCGGATGCGCGCCCTGGGGTTCCACGTGACCGCGTACCAGTTCGTCGCCTTCGTCGTCGCCGGCGCCTTCGCCGGCGTGGGCGGGATCCTCTACGCCTACTTCAACGCGTTCGTGCACCCCACCATCCTGAGCCTGACCACGTCCGCCGAGGCCCTCCTGATGGTGATCGCCGGCGGCGCCGGCACGCTGGTGGGGCCGGTGGCCGGCGCGGCCCTGGTGGTCCTCCTCAAGAACGTGGCCAGCGCCTACCTGGAACGGTGGGTCATCCTGCTGGGCGCCATCTACGCCATCATCGTCCTCTTCGCCCCCGGCGGCCTGGCGGCGGCCTGGCGGGCCGTGGCGGCGCGACGGTTCGTGCGGGGGGGCATCGCCCCG
>DASPOZ010000499.1:0-2646 GCA_035625755.1 Candidatus Sulfotelmatobacter sp. | reverse complement strand
TGACCACCGGGATCTCCGCCCACGACCGGTGCGAGACCATCCGCGCCCTGCTGGACCCGGCCACCCGCCCCGAGGACCTCAGCACCCCCGGCCACACCTTCCCCTTGCGGGCGCGCGAGGGGGGCGTGCTGACCCGGGCCGGGCAGACGGAGGCGGCCGTGGACCTGGCCCGGCTGGCCGGCCTCTACCCGGCGGGCGTGATCTGCGAGATCATGAAGGACGATGGGACCATGGCCCGCGTCCCGGACCTCGTGAAGTATGCCGCGCGGCACCGGCTGCGGCTCATCACCGTGCGGGATCTCATCGAGTTCCGCATGCGGCGCGAGAAGTTCGTGACCCGCGTGGCCACCACCCAGGTCCCCACGGCCCTGGGCCGCTTCCGCGCGATCCTGTACCACAGCCGGGTAGACAACCGTCACCACCTGGCCCTGGTGATGGGCGAGATCGGGCCGGCGGAGCCGGTGCTGACCCGCGTGCACGGCGAGTGCCTGCTGGGGGATGCCCTGGGGTCCGTGCGCTGCGCCTGCGGGTCCCTGCTGCGGCGCTCCATGGAGCTGGTGGCCAAGGAGGGGCGCGGCGTGATCCTCTACATCCGCCAGGGCCCGCGGGGCCTGGGGCTGCTCAACGAGGTCAAGCAGTACGAGTTGGAGGACCAGGGGATGGCCCCGCCGGACCCGCGCCCCGGCCAGCACCTGGGCCGCGTGATGGACCTGCGCGAGTACGGGATCGGCGCCCAGATCCTCGTGGACCTGGGGGTGCGCAAGATCCGCCTGATGACCAACACCTCGCGCCGGATCGTGGGGCTTGAGGGGTACGATCTGCACCTGGTGGACCGCGTCCCGCTCCCCATCGATGGCGAGGGGGGCTCCCCGGTGGACCTCACCAGCCTGCCCGGCTAGCGTTCGCCTTCGCCATCCCCCCGGCGAGCCTCGCGCCCCTCCGCGTCTCTTCCCCTCTCTTCCCCATCGCGTTCCCTCCGCCCTCCCGCGGGAATGGCCCTCCCAGCACGTCCACCCCCGTGCCTCCCGCCCCAGATGGGCCTTTTTCCGCAGCCCGTCAGATGCCTCGCCTGACGCTTTCGCGGCCCGGCGACCAGGTCCTGCTCGGATGGGGTTCGGACGGGAGGCTGTTTTACCAGGCGTATACGATTCGGGGCGGGGGATCCCGGCGGTCCAACGGAGGGCAGGGGAACTTTCTCATTGACAGTGTTCATCGCGGCCGCTAAATTCCAGCGCAAGTCTCGAACCCCAGCGGCGCCCGGCGGGATGGCCGCGGGCGCGGTTTCGGAGAGGGGAATGGCCCAAGTCCTCGGCGCGATCCTGGTACTCGTCCTCCTGGCGGCGGCCCCCGCGGCGCCCGCCGCCGCCGGCGAAGAGGCCTTCCCCCGCCCCGCCAACCTCGAAGCCAACATCGCCTTCTGGAAGCTGGTCTTCACCCAGTGGGGCGAGCGCGATCTTGTCATCCACGATGCCGAGAGGTTGGACATCGTGTACGAGGTGATCCCCACGGTCCCCCTGGGCGCGAGGCGGAAGGTGGCGCGCCAGGCGACGGAGAGCGTGAACCTCCGGGTCGTGCATTACACGAACCTCCTGCGCCTCCTGGAGCAGCAGGGGCCGGACCAATTGGGGGAGGAGGGCGCGCGCCTCTACGACCTGTGGGGCTGCCCCTGCGCGCCGGGCACGCTGGCGGCCGCGGCCGACCGTTTGCACCTGCAACGCGGCATCCGGGAACGCTTCGCGTCCGCCCTCCAGCGCTCCGAGCGGATGCGCCCCCAGATCCTCCCCGTCCTCCGCCGCCACGGCGTGCCGGACGAGCTGGCGGCCCTTCCCCTCATCGAGTCGGCCTTCGACTCCCGCGCCGTTTCCCACGCCAACGCCGTGGGCCTGTGGCAGTTCATCCGGGCCACGGCCCGGCGGTTCGGCCTGATCGTGCGCGGGAAGCGGGACGACCGGCGCGATCCCTCCCGATCCACCGCCGCCGCCGCCCAGATGCTGCAGCACAACTACGAGGAGCTGAACAGCTGGCCCCTGGCCATCACCGCCTACAACCACGGCCTGGAGGGGGTGCGGCGGGCCAAGAAGGCGGTGGGGACGGACGACATCGGCCGCATCGTGGCGGAGTACCGGGGCCCCCGCTTCGGCTTCGCCTCCCGGAACTTCTACGCGGAGTTCCTCGCCGCCGGCGACCTGATGGACCTCCACTTCGCCCAGCTCGAAACCCGGCGCTGACCGGGCGCCCGCGGACCCCCTCCGCCCTCCGCCCGCGCCGCACCGCCTCCGTCCCGCCACGCTGAACCGCCGCGCCCTGGGATGCCCGGCCCCCATCCTGTGCCCCGCCGTTTCTTCCGCGCGCGGCCGAGCCGCCTGTCCCGCCCCGTCCTGCCTGCGGACCCCCCGTTCCAGGTCCTGCCGGCGGATTGCAAAGGAGCGGTTGACAAAACGCGATTAATTGTATATACAAGTAAATATGAGACGGAGTATGCAGGGCCGGCCGGATGCGCCAGACGTTTTCCTGCTGCCGTGTGCGTGCGCCAACCTGCGGCGCGCCGCCCGGGCCGTGACCCAGCTGTACGATGCCGAACTGCGGCGGGGCGGCCTGCGGACCCCGCAGTTTACGCTGCTGAGGAGCCTGGCCACGCAGGGCCGG
>DASPOZ010000498.1:0-4680 GCA_035625755.1 Candidatus Sulfotelmatobacter sp. | reverse complement strand
CAGCCTGAATTTCCAGTCCGGTTGGATCCTAAACAACCTCGACCGAATCTGGATCTGGTCCCATACCGAGTGGATAGCCTCTGGGCCCTGCCGGTGGACACGCTGGTCGAGGTTGTCGCACAGGGTTGGTGGCCTGGCAGCGGCTGGGTAGGGCGCCTGAAGAACGAGAACGGTTGTAGGGACCGCTAGCCGGAGGACCAGCCTGCACAGCCACATGCGGGGACTAACGCACGGGGGTAGGGGACGGGAATTCGAGGTCGGTGGATTTGATGGGGATGACGCCGGCGGCGCGCATCTCGGCGATGGCGCGGTCGCCGTCGCCGGGGTGCACGTCCACGGCGCGGATGGCGTCGGTGAGGAGGTAGACCTGGAAGCCTGCCTTGCGCCCGTCCAGGGCGGTGGCCTTGACGCAGTAGTCGGTGGCGAGGCCGCCCACGAAGATTCGGCGGGTCCCGCGCCCGCGCAGGAACGCCGCCAGGTCCGTGCCCTGGAAGCCCGAATACGCCTCCTCGTCCCGGGCCGTGGCCTTGTTGGTGATCACGTGCTCGATGCGGGCCAGGTCCAGGTCCGGGTGGAAGGCGGCCCCGGGGGTGCCGGCCACGCAGTGCACGGGCCAGGGGCCGCCGCGGCCGGCGAAGGAGCAGTGGTCCGGCGGGTGCCAGTCCCTCGTGGCCACGGCCAGCACCCCGGCCAGCCGCAGCAGCCTGTTCAGGACGGGCACCACCCGGTCGCCCTCGGGGACGGGCAGGGCGCCGCCCGGGCAGAAATCCACCTGCACGTCCACGAGGACGAGCGCATCCGTCCCCGGCTCCAGCTTCATCGCCCGAAACCCTGAGCCGTCGCATCTTGGGGGCTGCCGGCTGCCCCAGCAGCCTCCTCAAAGCCCCCTTTCGCGCAGGCCGCTCAAAAAGGCCCAGGTGCAAGGCGGCGCGCGAAGGGCCGACTGAGGCGTACGCCGGGTACGCCGCAGGGAGCGCCCGAGCGCGCCAACGCAGCAGATGGGCCTTTTTCAGCGGCCTGCTAGCAGCCGCCGCGGATCTTGGGCACGACCACCACCTGATCCCCCGCCGCAAGCTGGTGGTCCCGGCCCGCGGCCAGGCCGTTCACGCGCACCTCCGTCTCCGGCGCCACGCCCACCGCGTCCAGGACCTCCCCCAGGGCCAGGGGGGCCGGGCCCGCGTAGTGGGTCGTCCGGCGGCCCATCACCACCACCTTCACATCCACGGTCAATTCGCGTTCCAGCAGTTCGCGGGTCATGCCGGGACCTCCTTCGTGGGGTGGCCCTTCAGGGGGCCACCAGGGTGAGGGTTTTCAGGTCGCACAGGATCTCGCGGCGCAGCGGCTCCCCCGCCGCGAAGCGCTTCACCTGGTTGGCGATGAGGCTGCCCACCGCGAACCCGGTGTAGACGATGCCGGCGGCCGAACAGCCCAGGGGCTCCGCCTCGGCATCGTTGTAGAGGGTGGCGCCGTAGTAGCGCACGTCGCCCGGGTCCGCCGGGCGGATGGCGTAGAGCCGGATCACCTCCGCCCCCAGCCGCCCGTCCAGGAAGAGGGGGACGGCGGCGCGGTAGCGCACGGACCGCTGCCAGATGCTGCGCCGCGCCCGCATACTGTCCACGCCGGCCACCACCAGCCCCTCGAGCCGCTGGCCGTCCACGCGTTCCAGCACCGCCCGCGGCATCACCCCCGTGAAGACGCGCACGATCTCCGCCAGGGCCTCGGCCTTCGGCCGCCCCACGTCCCCCGGGCGGTAGAGCTGGTTGGGGACGTTGTGGCCCTCCACCCGGTCGTCGTCGTAGAGGGTCAGGTGCTGGCAGCCCATCTTCGCCAGGGCCAGGGCGGCGAAGGAGCCGATCCCGCCGCACCCCACCACCGCCAACGGCGCCTCCAAGGCCTCGGGGCGCACCAGATCGAGCTGCCGCAGGAAATCCATCCGAACCCCCGACTCAGAAGTCCCTGGACAATCGTTCCCGTTCCCGTACCCGTTCCCGTGCCCCGGGCCTGACCCACGAGACGTCTTGTCCTGCCACCGGTTGCGCCTCACGTTCGACGGACCCGTCGGGAACGGGTACGGGAACGGGAAGGGACGGTAAACCGCCTTTCGGCCTCAGGACACTAGCGCCTCGCGTGCGGCCGCCGGGACGTCACGCGTCCACCTGGGGCCAGTAGAAGACGGGGATGCGCCAGTCCTGGGGGTTCGCCGTCTGCAGGAAATCCACGAGCACCTGCGCGGCGGCCGCAAACTCGAACTCCCCGATGAGCTTGGCCACCCCCTCCCGGATGTTGCCCAGGCACGGGCGCGCCTGGCGCACGTGGGGGTGATCGTAGAGCCCGCGGGGATCCGTGAGGTTCGTGATGCGGACCTCGCCCTCGAAGAGGATCTCCACCCGGAAGGCGCCCAGCCGGTAGCGGCGGCCGTCGCATTCCGCCTCCAGCGGGTGGGTGATCAGGGCGATGCCGCCGTCCGCCACGTCCACCTGCCGCACCTCCGGCAGGTCCCGGATCCGGTCGAACTCGCGCAGCGTGCTGGCGGGCTCGGGGGGCAGGCCCTGGAGCGCGCGGAGGCGCCGCTGCCGTTCCGCCAGGGCGCGCGTCTCGGTCGTGATGCGGCGCCCGTATTCCTCCAGGGCGTGCTCCGCTTCGTCGATCTCGCGTTCCAGGCGCCGCGCCTCGTCCTGCAGGCGGTCGCTGCATGCGGCCTGGAAACGCAGGCGGCCCTCGTCCCGCCGCCGTGCCTGCCAGGCCGCCTCGGCCTCGGCGGTCTCGCGGGCCAGGGCGGCCAGGGCGCCGGCCCGCGCGGGGGGCGGCAGGGTGGAGAGGCGGCCCAGCGCGGCGCAGGTGGCCAGGCCCAGGTCCAGGCAGCGGCGCAGAAGGAGCGGGGCCAGGTCGCCCTGCGCCGGCAGGTCCCACAGGACGTAGAGGTTCGCCCCCACGACCTCCACCATGGCCTGCCCTTCGGCGTCGGCCAGGATGCGGCCCCGCCGCAAGCCCGGCCGGGGGGCGAAGCCGGAGGTTACGGATGCCGGCAGCGGGTAGCCGAAGGCGAAGGGGAGGCGGATGATGGGGACGCGGGGCCACACGCCGAAGAGGGACGGCCGGCGGGGCATCGCATGACAGTGTACGTGCACCGCCACGGCCGGCTGCGGCGCGCGATGGTGCTGGGGCGGGAGGTGCAGCGCGAACGGCGCCTCCAGCGCGCGCGCGTAGGTTTCCAGGACGGCCCGGAGCGCTTCGGAGGCTGGCGCGGCGTCCGCCACGCTGACCCGGGGGGTCTCAGGGGAAGGCGAGCCCTGCGCTTTGACCTGGAGCTGATCCATCGGTGAGCGCTCCGGGGCCGGAAGGCGGAACGCGTGCGCGGCACGTGCGGGGGTCCGTTCCCGGAGGCTGATTTCTATCATGCCGCCCGGGAGGTGTCAACGCCGGAACGGGGACCGGGGATCAGTCCGGCTCGTCCGCCAGGGGCTTGCGGCTGGAGTACCCTTCGTCCGTCCCATGCCAGAAGGCGATCCGGTCCTCGCCCAGGCGGTAGCAGAGGTAGACCTCCACGCCGTTTCGGATGGCCGGGAAGTCCACCAACCCCATGTCCAGGTCCTTCACCACGCACCCCAGCGCCTGCACCTCCTCGAGGCCCTGCCGGATCCGGGCCGTGAGGCGTTCCACGGCCTGCCGCGCCGCCAGCACCTCGGGGCCGCGCGATACCCCGCCGTTGCCCCGGGCCTTGGCCTGGAAGGCGGCGAGGGTCTCCTGCTGCTCCCGCAGGGCCCGGCGCTGCTCCACCAGCCCGCGCAGCAGCGGCTCCACGCGCGGCAGCAGCAGGTTCGCCTCCTCGGGGGTGAAGTGCCGGGCCATCGGATCACCAGGATGCTGAAAAAACTCTCTCTTGCGCGGGCTGCTCAAAAAGGTCCAGATGCAAGGCGGCGCGCGATGCGCGGGGTACCCACGCGAGTGGGTCGGAGGCGTACTGAGTCCGTACGTCGCAGCGCCGCGCGAGCGCGCCAACGCCCCACCCGCTGCCGCCGAGGCAGCGGGGAGAGACGTTGGGCCTTTTTCAGCAGCCTGTTAGGCCGCCGGCCCGTCGAACCGGGCGGACAGGGCCTCCAGGACCAGCCGGGCGGCCGTGAGCGCCGTCCGGCGCGATGGGTCGAGCAGGGGGTTCACCTCCACCACATCCATCCCCACCAGGCGCCCCCAGGAGCCCACGCGGCGGATCAGGGCGGCCGCCTCGCGGAAGCCGAGGCCGCCCGGCTCGGCGAAGCCGGTGCCCGGGGCCACGGCGGGATCCAGGGCGTCGATATCGAAGGTGAGGTACAGGCGGGCGCCCGGCGGGGGCGGGGGGAGCTCCAGGCGGCCGGCCGCCACCCGATCGCCGGGCACCACGTGGGCCCAGAACGCGCGGGCCGCGCGGAGGTCGCCCGCCGTGCTCACGATGCTGCGGGCGCCGATCTGCGCCCAGCCGCGCACGCCGGGCAGCTCGGCGATGCGGCGCATGGGGCTGGCGTGGGTGCGCTCCGCACCGTCCAGGCGGTCCACGAAGTCCAGGTGGGCGTCCACCTGGATCACGTGCAGCGGCTCGCCCTCGCCCGGCGGGGAGGCCAGGGCCCGCACGATGGGCAGGGTGATGCTGTGGTCCCCGCCCAGGCACACCGGGAGCACCCCGCGTGAGGCCAGGGCCCGCACCGC
>DASPOZ010000497.1:0-18341 GCA_035625755.1 Candidatus Sulfotelmatobacter sp. | reverse complement strand
CTCCCCCGAGACGACCCAGAACACGTGATCGGGCGCCGCGAACTTGTTCATCAGGGCGTAGAGGGCCCCCGAGAGCCCGGCGAAGAGGCCCGAGAGCATCACGGCGACGATCTTGTACCGCTCCACGCGATAGCCGATGGCCCGCGTCCGTGCCTCGTTTTCCCGGATGGACTTGAGGACCGTGCCGAAGGGCGACTGCGTGATGCGCCGGCAGAGGAGGTAGGCCAGCGCCACCACGGCCAGCACGAACCAGTGCAGCGTCACGGGCGTGAACGGCGTCCCGACGCCCAGCACCGACAGAGGGGGGGCGTGGAACGTCAGGCCGTTCTCGCCACCCGTCACAGGAGTCCAGGCGAAGATGATGACGTAGAAGATCTGGGAGAAGACGAGGGTGGTGATGGAGAAATAGATGTCCCGGAGCCGCGTGGCGAAGTAGGCCACGCAGGCGGCCACGATCCCTGCCCCCAGCAGGCCCAAGGCGAGGGCCAGCCACAGGCTGGGCCGA
Organism: Candidatus Sulfotelmatobacter sp.; assembly: GCA_035625755.1. Taxonomy (GTDB): domain Bacteria; phylum Methylomirabilota; class Methylomirabilia; order Methylomirabilales; family DASPOZ01; genus DASPOZ01. The sequence continues at coordinate 17,836 of DASPOZ010000497.1, read as the reverse complement.
AACGCCAGCAGGGCCGCCGCCGCCCCGTACACGCCCAGGCCGAAGAAGGCGGAGTGGCCGAAAGAGACCATGCCGGTGTACCCGATCAGGAGGTCCGAGGACATGCCCAGGAGGCCCCAGATCAGGATCTCCGTGAGCAGGGCCCGCCAGAACGGCGGCAGCACCACGGGGGCCACGGCCAGCACGCCCACCACCACGGCGAAGCCCGCCCAGAAGGCGCGCCGGCCGGCGGCGGCGGATGGCGCCTGGGCGTGGGTGGCGGGGAGGATCGCCGGGCCGCTCATCGGGGCGTGGGGGCGAACAGGCCGTGGGGCCGGACGAGGAGCGTGAGGATCAGCACGGCGAAGGAGACGAGCACGGCGATAACGGGGCTCACCCAGATGGACGCCAGGGCCTCCAGCAGCCCGATGAAGATGGCCGCGGCCACCGAGCCACCCAGGTTTCCCATCCCTCCCACCACCACCACGATGAAGGCCCGGATGATGACCTGCAGGCCCATGGTGAAGTCCACGCCCACCAGGGGCGCCACCAGCACCCCACTGGCGCCCGCCATGGCCGTGCCCAGGCCGAAGACGGCCGTGTGCACCATCGGCACGGGGATCCCCATGGCCGCCGCCATGACCCGGTCCTGCGTGGTGGCCCGGATCCAGATCCCGTAGGTGCTGCGCTTCAGGAACAGCCAGAGGCCCGCCACGATGGCGCCGGAGAGGCCGGCCACCACGATACGATACCACGGGTACGAGATGTAGAAGAGGGGGAACTGTCCCTTGAAGGGCTCGCCGATTTGCCGGGTCACCGGGCCGTACTGCCAGAGCGCGTACTGTTGGAGCACCAGGCTGACGCCGAAGGTGGCCAGGAGGCTGGTGAGCGGGTCCCGACCCAGCAGCGGGCGCAGGGTCGTGACCTGGATGGCCCCCCCCAGGATGAAGATGACCAGGGACGCGGCCAGCAGGGCCAGCCAGAAGCTGTGGGTGAGGGCCAGGACGGTGGTCCCCACGTAGGCGCCCAGCATGTAGAACTCGCCGTGGGCGAAGTTGACCACGTCCATGATGCCGAAGATCAGGGTGAGGCCGGACGCCACGAGGGCGATGATCATCCCATTGATGACCCCGTTGAGGATCTGGATCAGGAGCTGGTCGAGGGGGACGATCTGTGCCATCCGCGGCGCCCTTAACAGGCTGCTGAAAAAGGCCCAACATCTCTCCCCGCCGCCCCGGCGGCAGCGGGTGTGGCGTTGGCGCGCTCGGACATCTTTCCCCGCTGCCTCGGCGGCAGCGGGTGGGCTGCGACGTACGGACCGAGTACGCCTCCGACCCACCTTCGTGGGCACCCCGCGCCTCGCGCGCCGCCTTGCATTTGGACCTTTTTGAGCAGCCTGGCCAAGAACGGATTCCCCAGCAATCCCCTAGACCCCCAGGTATCTGTGGACGATGGCCTCGTCGGCCCGAAGCTCCGCGGCCGGCGCGTGGTGGCGGACGGCCCCCTTCTCCATGATGTACACGCGCTCGCTCACGGCCAGGGTCATGGGGACGTTCTGCTCCACCAGCAGGATGGCCACGCCCTCCCGGTGGAGGGCCTCGACGATCTCGCGGATCATGGCCACCATCCGGGGCATGAGGCCCTCGGTGGGCTCGTCCAGCAGGATGAGCTTGGGCTCCAGCATCATGGCCCGGGCGATGGCCAACATCTGCTGCTCCCCGCCCGAGAGGGTCCCCCCCGCCTGGTGCTGCCGCTCGGCCAGGACGGGAAAGTAGGTGTAGACCTTGTGCAGGAGGTCCTTCCGCTTGGCCTCGCCCACACCATTTCGGTCCAAACCCACCCGGAGGTTCTCCAGAACGGTGAGCTTGGGGAAGATCCGGCGTTCCTCGGGCACCCACGCCAGCCCGATGCGGGCCAGCTGGTGCGGCGCCAGGTGGGTCGCATCCCTGCCATCGAACTCCACCCGGCCGCTGGTGGGATGCACCAGCCCCATGATGGTCTTCAGCGTGGTGGTCTTCCCCACGCCGTTCCGGCCCAGGAGCCCCACCACCTCGCCGGGGCGCACCTCCAGGGTCACCCCGAAGAGGATGTGGAACTTGCCCAGGTGGGTGTGAATGTCCTCGATCTTGAGCATCGTCTTCAGTGTTTCAGATACACTTCCTGTACCTTGGGGTTCCCCTGGATCTCCACCGGCGTCCCCTCGGCCAGCACCTCGCCGTAGTGCAGCACCGTGATCCGCTGGGCCAGGCCCATCACCACCTCCATGTCGTGCTCGACGATGAGGATGGTGAGTTGCCGGGCGATCCGTCGGATCAGCTCCATGGTCTCGCGGGTCTCCACCAGGCTCATCCCGGCCGTGGGTTCGTCCAGGAGCAGCAGCTTCGGCTCGGTGGCCAGGGCGATGCCGATCTCGAGGTTGCGCTGCTCGCCGTGGGAGAGGCTGGCCGCCGGCACGTCCTCCTTGCCGCGCAGGCCCACGGCCTCCACGGCCCGCTCCGCCCGCTCCAAGACGTCCCGGTGGGCCAGGTGGTGTGAGAAGAGGCGCAGGCCGCGCTGCCGAGACTGGGCGGCCACCCGGATGTTCTCGAAGCAGGTGAGCCCCGGCATGATGTTGGTGATCTGGTACGAGCGGGCGATGGCCTTCCGTGAAACCGCGTCGGCGGAGAGGCCCGTGATGTCCTCGCCGTCGAAGAGGATCCGTCCCCGGGTGGGGGCCAACACCCCCGTGAGGCAATTGAAGAAGGTGCTCTTGCCGGCCCCGTTGGGGCCGATGATGGCGCGGACCTCGCCGGCGCGGGCCGCGAAGTTCACATCGGTGAGCGCCGCGAGGCCGCCGAAATGTCTGGTGAGGCCTTCGGTCTTCAGCAGGAAGTCGTTGGTGACCATACGCCCGACCGGGGGACGACCCGAGCGGCGGGGGCGCCGCTGGACGCCGCAGGGGCCCTCCGCGAGGCGCCCGTTCATAACACTGGCGCGGCGGCGGTGTCAACCCGAACGGACCCCAAGACACAGGCGGCGGGGGCCGCCGCGATCGCCGCCCCCGCCGTCGTGTGCTCGGGTGAGCCGCCCGGCCTACGCCGAAGGGAAAGTGCAGGCGGGTGGGAAAAGGGTCTTTTCTTTCGGCACCACCTCTTGGATGTGGTACTTGTTGCCCCGAACCTGGTAGATGAACTCCCGCAGGAACGCCTGGTGATCCTCCTTCCGCAGGAGCTTGTCGCCCTGAGGGAAGTCATCGCCCTCCTTGACCTCCATCCCCTCCAGGGCCTCGATGAGCTTCGCGCTGTCCTTGCGGCCCTGGAAGCCCGCCTTCTGGATCCCCACCTTCAGGAAGTTCATGGCCTCGAAATTGGACTGGGTGAAGCGGTCCGGCGGGACCCCCTGAGGATCGTATTTCTTGGAGAGCTGCAAGGCCTCCTCAATGAAGCGTTTATTGTACGGTGTGTTGAGGGGCGGATCCTGGACGCCGATATACCGGTCGAGCCCATAGAAGCCCTCGTTCTTCCCCTGCATCGCCGGCATGAGCGTCGCCGCCATGTTGGCGCCGTCGCCCGCAAACTTGGCGCGCTTGTGGAACCCCAGGTCATACGATTGGGTGACGACCGTCACACCGTCCCTGCCGAAGAAGATCATGAACAGGCCGTCGAACTCGCCCGTGATCTTGCTGAGGAAGGGGGTCATATCCGCCGTGCCGATGGGGATCCCGGTGCTCCCCACCATCTTGCCGCCGTTCTTCTCGAGCTCCTGGGCGTACGAATCCTTGGTGGACTGCCCCCATGCGTAGTCGGCATACAGGATGTGCCACCGCTTGCCGATCTTGCTGACCATGAAGGGCGCGAAGGCCTTGGCCTGGGCCGGGGCATAGTCGAAGGTGCGGAAGCTGTAGCGGCTGCACTTGCTGGTGGTGATCGTCGTGTCCAGGCACACGCCGATCATGTTGACCACCTTGTGCTCCTCAAAGAGGGGCATCATGGCCAGGCACACGTTGCTCAGGTAGCCGCCCTGGTGGGCGTCCACCTCATCCTCCAGGATCAGCTTGCGGAGCTTCCGCACGCCCGCGGCCGGGTTGCTTTCGTAATCCCCGATGACCAGCTCGACTGGACGGCCGTTGATCCCCCCGGACTTGTTGACCCGATTGACGGCCAGCTCGGAGCCGATGAGGGCGGTCCGCCCGCCCGATGCGGCGGCCCCGGTGAGCGGCTGCATGCAACCGATCTTGTACGGCTTGGCCGAAGCGCCGAAGGCCTGCCGCCAGGGCGCCGGCACCAGCATCCCGGCCCCCAGTGCGCCGGCGGCCGCCGCCCCGAAGCCCAGGAAGCGCCGGCGGGTCGTCTTGCCGGACCACCAGAGGTCCTTGGCCCACGGCTGTTTCATCCACTCTTCCATTGGCGCATCCTCCTTTGCCCCTCTTCCACCGAAGGGGGGACCGGGGAGCCGGCTCGCGCCCGGCTCGGTTGATTCAGGCTCCGCGGCCTCTCGGGCGCCCTCGGGAAAGCGCCTATCCGTTCGTCGTCCCCGTGCGGACCAAGGGTGCACCCATGCTTACACCAGCCCGCGCGCCCCCCGCAAGGCTTTTCTCCGGCCCGCCCTCAGACCCCGAGGGGCTTGGGGATCCCGTCCAGCCGGCGCACGGTGGCGTCCGGCACAAACCCCAAATCGTCCACCGGGGCCCCGGCGCGCTTGCACCAACAGACTCGGAACCCGAAGGCCTTGGCGCCGATCGCGTCAAAGGAGTTGGACGAGACAAAGGCCACGGTATTCTTCGGGATGCCCGGGATCCCGGAGGCCAAATCGTAGACGCGGAGGTCCGGTTTGCAGGGGCGCAGGGCGTCCACGCCAAGCCCGCGGTGCGGGGGGCATCACCGCCGTGGCTTCGCACCCGTTGCCCCCCCACCCGGCCGCCCCGCGGCGGCCCCCGGCCCGTTCCCGCCGGCCAGGTGATCGGCCCAGTAGCGCGCGATCTCCAGGGGGGTGGCGAACCACACGTCTCGTTTGGCGCGCATGTGGCGGACCAGCCGCTCCACCATGCGCATCCGGTGGTGGCGGCCGATGACCTGCGGGTGCATCATGAGGTTGTAGTAGCCTCCCTCGGCGTACACCCCTTCGAACTCCTCCACCCAGATCTCGTACACCTCCTGCTGGCTCCAGATGCCGTTGCCCACCGGCGGGTTGCCGCTGAAGCCGAAAAAGAGGAAGTCGTCCAGCGGCCAGCTGGTGGGCAACTCGACGAGGCCGGCGGCGTCGCCGCCGTGGAAGTACGGGTCGTCGCTGTCCATCATGTTGCTGTGGTACACGAAGCCGTGTTGCTTCAGCAGGCGCATGGTATGCCGGCTGGGATCGCACGAGGGGGTGCGGGACCCCAGGGTGCGCACGCCCGTGGTCTCCTGGATGATGGAGACGGCCTTGGCCAGCAGCCGCTCCTCCTCCTCGGGCCCCGAGAGGGCGAAGGGCTTCTCGTGCAGGTAGCCGTGGTGGCCGATCTCGTGGCCGCGGCGCGCGATCTCGCGGGCCATGTCCGGGTAGCGCTCCACCGTCCACGCCGGGATGAAGAATCCGGCCTTGAGCTTGTGCCGGTCCAGCATCGCCAGGATGCGCGGGACCCCCACCTTCGGCCCGTACGCCCCCATGGCCATGTGCATCGGCCGCTCCGCCAGGGCCGGATCCCGCGCGATCCAGAGGCTCTCCCCGTCCACGTCGAACGTGAGACACACGGCGCACCGCGCCCCACCCTTCCAACGGCCCCTGTTCCTCGCCATCGGCCTCTCCTCGCGCGGCGCCGGCGCCCGCGCCTCCTCCAGGGTGGGCGCATCATAGGCAGGGGCCGCCTTCGGCGTCAAGCCGAAGCCCTCGCGGGCGGAGCACCGCGGCGCGGGCCCGAAAGGCGTTGACACCGCCCGCGGGACTGCGGTAGGTAGGGCGCGCCCGGCGGCAAGGGTGGGGAGGGTGGACGTGGGCACGCGCGAGCACTACGAGGTCTTGGCACCGAAGGAGGCCGACGCTCTGGCCTTCCTGGCGGCCCTCGTGAACCAGGACAGCGGAAGCGACGACCCGCCCGGCGTGAACCGCGTGGGGGCGCAGATGGCCGGCGCCCTCAGGGAGCTGGGGTTCCGCGTGGAGCGCGTCCCGCAGCGCGGGCGCGGGGATCACCTGATCGCCCGCAGCGGGGACGGGCCGCGGCGCCTGCTGCTCCTCGCTCACATGGACACGGTGTACCCGGCCGGCACGGCCCGCGGGCGTCCCTTCCGGGTGGAGGGGGAGCGGGCCTTCGGCCCCGGCGTGGCGGATATGAAGGGCGGCCTCTGCGCCCTGGTCTTCGCCCTACGGGCGCTGGCCGCCGCCGGGGCCCTTCCCCCGCCCGGGGCGGCCATCACCGCCGCGCTCACCAGCGACGAGGAGGTATTCTCCCCCACATCGCGGGACCTCATCGTGCGCGAGGCGCGAGGGGCCGCGGCGGTGGCAGTCCTGGAGCCGGCGCGGGCCAACGGCGAATGCGTGGTGGCCCGGCGCGGGGCCGGCCGCTACGTCCTCAACGTGCTGGGCCGCGCCGCGCACGCGGGCAACCAACCCGAGCTGGGGGTCAACGCCATCTGGGACCTGGCCCAGAAGGTATGCGCCATCCAGGCCCTGGCCGACGCGTTCCCGGGAGCCACCGTGAACGTGGGGACCATCCGGGGCGGCGAGCGCTCCAATATGATCCCGGACCATGCGGCGGCCGAGATCGGCGTCCGCGCCGCCACCCCGGACGGCGCCGCGGCCCTGACCCGCGCCCTCGAAGCCGTGGCCGCCACCGCGCACGTGCCCAGCGCTCGCGCCACGTTGGAAGGAGAGTGGGGCTTCCCGCCCTGGCCCGAGCAGGAGGCCACGGGCCGGCTGCTGGCGCTGCTGCGCCAGGCGGCCGCGCCGCTGGGCGTGGCCATCGGGGCCGTCCCTGCCGGCGGCGCCTCGGACGGGAACCGGACGTGGCCCCACGCGCCCACCATCGATGGCCTTGGCCCGTCCGGCGACCGCCTCCACAGCCCCGACGAGTTCATCTGGGTCCGCTCCCTCGTGGAGCGGGCAGCGATCCTGGCCGGGTTCATCGAACTCTGGGCCGCCAGACAGGACTGAGGACGGAGGGATGAGGACTGAGAGGGTTGCGCCCCGCCGCCCCCGAAATCGTGTTCCCTCAGTCCTCAGTCCTGCGCCCTCGGTCCTGCGGGGCAGGGTGGCCATCGTCACGGGGGGCAGCCAGGGGATCGGATTCACCATCAGCCGGGTCCTGGCCGCGGCCGGCGCCCACGTGGTGATCGCCAACCGCGACGCGGCCCGGGGGGAGCGGGCGGCCGCCGGCCTGCGGGCCGCCGGCCTTTCCGCCATGGCGGCCCCGGTGGACGTGACCAAGCGCCCCTCCGTCCAGGGGTTGGTGGACGCCGTCCTCAAGCGGTTTCGGCGGATTGACATTCTGGTGAATAATGCCGGCGTGCACGTCCGCAACGAGACTGCACACGTGACGGACGAAGAGTGGGAACGGCTCCTCGGCGTCAACGTCACGGGGACCTTCCTCTGCTGCCAGATCGTGGGCCGGCACATGATCCGCCGGCGCCGCGGGGCCATCGTGAACCTCGCCACCATGGGCGCCGCCATCTACCTCCCCCGGGGCACCGCCTACTGCGCCGCCAAGGCGGCCGTGGCCCATTTCACCTCCGCCCTGGCCTGCGAATGGGGGACGTTCAACATCCGCGTGAACGCCGTGGCGCCCGGCGCCGTGCACACCGCCATGAGCGAGGAGGTTTGGAAGGACCCGCGGCGGCGGCGCTTCAACGCGCGGCAGGCGCCGCTGGGACGGTGGGGCCGGCCGGAGGACGTGGCCGCCGCCGTGCTCTACCTCGTCTCCGACCAGGCCGCCTACGTCACCGGCCACGTCCTCTACGTGGACGGCGGGCGGACCAAGTGGTAGCGGCCCGCGCCGGCAAGGAGGGCGGCACCGTGCCGGGAAGCAGCGCCAACCCCAGCTTTTTCGAGACCGTAAACGCCTACTTCGAGAAAGCGGCCTGATCTTCCCGTAACCGGAAAGGCGTTCGACTGTTCGAGCGTTCACGAGGCCCGACCCAGCCAGGCTGGCCCGGTGGACGACGCACGGCGAGATGAAAGGGGGCGACGATGGCGGATGAAGATGTGCGGGCGGAGATGGAGCGGCTGCGGGCGGAGAATGAGGCGCTGAAACGCGCCACGAAGCGGGGGACGTCCATCCGGGTCAGCGAGAAAGGCGCCGTCTCGGTGTATGGCCTGGGCCGCTTCCCCGTGACCCTCTACAAAGAGCAATGGCTGAAGCTCCTGGACTTGGCCGAGGACATCCGCGCCTTCATCGCCGCCCACGACTCCGAGCTCAAGACCAAGGGCTAACAGGCTGCTGAAAAAGGCCCGTCTGCTGCGTTGGCGGGCTCGCGCGGCACTGCGACGTACGGCCTGAGTACGCCTCGTACCTCGCATCGCCCGCCGCCTTGCATGTGGGCCCCTTTGAGCAGCCTGCAGCAGACACGCTTTTCAGCAACCTGCCATGGGCCGTCCGCTGCCCACCGGCGGGGCCGAGGCGCCTCAGGCCGGGAAGACCCTCTGGTAGACGCCCGGCGAACCCTCGTCGTGCTCCATGTAACGCGTCACGCGCGCGGTCCACGGGTCGCTGGCGCGCGCCCGGTCCCACGCCTCGCTTTGCGAGACGCCCGGATGTTCCAATTCGTACAGGGTGAGGTATTTCGGCTGGCCCTCTACGGCGACGAACCGGCGGGCGCGGATGGCCCCGGGCACCGCGAGGTACCCCGGGATGTAGGCCGTGTTGTACCAGGCGTTGAACTCGTCCTCCATGTGCGCCGGGATGTCCATGCGGCCCGTCTGGACGCAGCGTGGCATCTCCGCCGTCAACTCGATGGGGTTGGTGCGGGTGGGGAAGATCTGGCGGTAGCCATTGAGAATGAGGTTGCGCCCCACGGAGCCCGGAGAGGCCTTCAGTTGCCAGTGTGACGGCTTGTGCCGCGCCGCGTCGAGAAACGCGCCGGTGCGCAGCACGTGATGATCCTCCAGTTCGTACATGGCGAGCTGCTTGGGCCCGCCGCGCGCCGCCACGTAGCGGGCGCCGGCCAAGAATCCGGCAACCTGCAGCAGGCGCGGCATGTGCTCCCCGTCGTGCCACCGGCCGAACTCCGCCTCGATCTCAGGATCCACATCGGCCCACATCATCCATAAACCCGTGCCCCGCGTCTTCGCCACCGTGAACTCCAGTTCGGCCCTCGTGGTCGCCGGACCCTCCGCCCCGCCTGCGAAGAAAGTGCCCGGCATCATTCCGGTGCGTCAACCTGCCGGGCCGGCTCGGCGAGATCCGTACCGCCATGGCCGCCCACACGATGGAGGCGAGGGCCACGGGCTGAGGGTGGGAGCCTTAGCGGCGGCGCGGGGGCAGGCGCGGGCCCAGTGGTCGGGGCAGCTCGGCGTCGGCGTCCCGGATGCCGCGGAGGTCCATCAACCGCGCCTCGTCGCCCCCGATCTCGGGCAGTGCCTCCGCCTCGTCCGGCGGCCGGTGGGCGGTGCGGGCGGCACGCGGCGCCCCTGCGGGGCGGCCCGCGCGTCCCAACGCGTAGCCCGCCGCGAAGGCCGCGAGCACGGCGGCCAGGAACCCGGCCGCCGCCATCAGGTATCGGCTGTCAGCGAAGAGCGCCTGCACTGATTCCACAGACGTCCCCCACAGCTCTTAGCAGCATGCTGAAAACCCTCTCTTGCGCAGGCTGCTCAAAAAGGCCCAGGTGCAAGGCGGCGCGCGCTGCGCCGAGCGAGGCGTACTGGGATGTACGCCGCAGCGAGCGCGCGAGCGCGCCAACGCCGCAGATGGGCCTTTCTCAGCAGCCTGCTAGAGCCCTCACGCCAGGGCCTCCCGCATCTTCAGCACCGCGCCGCGCGGATCGGGTGTTCCGAATACGGCGGACCCGGCCACCAGGATCGTGGCGCCGGCCCGCACCACGTCCCGGCAGTTCTCCAGCTTCACCCCACCGTCCACCTCCAGCTCGGCCGCGCTCCGGCACGCGTCCAGCCGGCGGCGGAGCTCCGCCACCTTCTCCAGCGCGAAGGGGATGAAGGTCTGGCCGCCGAACCCCGGGTTGACCGACATGACCAGCACCAGGTCCAGCTCCGGCAGCAGGTAGTCCAGCACCTCCAGGGGCGTGGCCGGGTTCAGGGCCACGCCGGGGCGCATGCCCAGCTCGCGGATGTGCTGCACCGTGCGGTGGAGGTGCGGGCAGACCTCGGCGTGCACGGTGAGGAACGTGGCCCCGGCGCGGGCGAAATCGGCCAGCAACCTTTCGGGCGCCTCGATCATCAGGTGCACGTCCAGCGGCAGGCGGGTGTGGCGGCGCAGGGCCTCCACCACCGGCGGGCCCACCGTGAGGTTCGGGACGAAGTGCCCGTCCATCACGTCGAAGTGGAGCAGGTCCGCCACGTCCTCCACCGTCGCCGCCGCGTCGCCCAGGGCCGCGAAGTCCGCCGAGAGCAGCGAGGGCGCGATCCGCACGCGCCGGCTCACTGGCCCACCACCAGGAGGGCCCGCTCCCCCCGCCTGAGGGTGCCCCCGGGCGGCGGCTCCTGGCGGAGGATGGCGTCCCGCATCCGCTCAGACCGTTCGAAGCTCACCCGCACCTCCACCCCCAAGGCCTGGAGCCTCTCCAGGGCCTCGCGCACCGGCTGCCCCACCAGGCTCGGCATGGCCGCCGCCTCCTGGCTTCCCCCCTGGTTCACCAGGACGTCCACCGCGGTGCCCCGCTGGGCCGCCTCGCCCACGGCCGGCTCGTGGGCGATCACCACGCCGGCCGGCTGGTGCTCCACGCGCACCTCCGTCACCGTGCCCACGCGCAGGCCCTGCTCGGCCAGCAGCCGCTGGGCGTCGGCGAGCGAACGGCCGGCCAGGTCCGGGGTGGTGGCCGTGTCGGGCCCGCGGCTCACGATGAGGCGCACCTCGGCCCCCGGGCGCACCCGCATCGCCCCGGCCGGTTGCTGCGTGGCGATGCGGCCGCGCGCCACGCGATTGCTGTATTCCTCGGCCACGATCTTGGGCGCCAGCCCCTGCTCCTTCAGCAGCTCGATGGCGGCCACCGATTCCAGGCCCACCACGCGGGGCAGGTCCACCTTGTCCTTTTCCAGGGCCAGCCGCATGGTGATCTGGCCGCTGGCCCAGGCCACCAGCAGGAGCAGCGCGCCGAAGAGGGCGCCGCGCCGGGCGGCCCGGAGGACCCCGCCACGGCCTCGGGGGGGCGGGGGCGGAGCGGGCGGCGGCGGGCCGGACGGCGCGGCCTGCTCGAACTGCAGCGGGAGCTGGCCCGCGGGCCGTGTCACGCGCGGCATGCCGGACCTCCGCTCATCGCCCCGGCGCACCGCGGGGCGAGCGCGCGGCGCCATCACCTTCGCTTCGCCGAAGGCGGGCCGCAAAGAACCCGTCCACGCCGTGCCGGTGGGGCCACGTGCGCAGATAGCCCTTGGCCGCCAGGGCGGCGGCCGGCCCCGGGAGGTGCGGGCCCGCGTCCTCCAGGCGGAACTCGGGGTGTTTCGCCAGGAAGGCCTCCACCGTCCCCTCGTTTTCCTCGGGCTCCGTGGTGCACGTCGCGTACACCAGGATGCCCCCCGGGCGCACGCAGGCCGCCACCCCGTGCAGGATGGCGCGCTGCAGGCCGGCCAGCTTCCCCACCTGGCCCGGCGTCGTGCGCCACTTGATTTCGGGGTGGCGCCGCAGCGTGCCCAGGCCGGTACACGGCGCGTCGACAAGCACCGCGTCGAAGGCGCCTCCGCCGGGGGGCGCCGCATCGAGCCCGCGCAGGAAGTCGGCGGCTTGCTGCGCCTCGCCCCGAACGGGATGCACGCACCCAAGGCCGAGGCGGGCGCGGGCCTCCGCGAGGCGGCGCAGGGCGCGGGGCCGCGGCTCCAGGGCCACGATGAGCCCCCGCCCCTGCATCATCCCGGCCGCTACCGCGGCCTTGCCGCCCCCGCCGGCGCAGGCGTCCAGCAGGCGAAGCCCCGGCGCGAGGCCCAGCAGGTGCACGGGCAGGACGGCCGCCTCGTCCATCACAAAGGCCAGGCCACCACGCACGGCGTGCGTCGCGCCCACGGGCGAGCCCACGGCCGAGCCAGTGGCCGAGCCCAAGGCCGAGGCGGAGTCTGAGGCCGGAAAAATGTCGGAACGGGCAGGCGATCTGGCCGGGCCAACCGCGCGAAAGCATCCCGGCGCCCACGCCCCCGCCTCCACCGGGCCCAGGTCGGCCTCCAGCCCGGCCCGCACCTCCTCCGGGGCGGCCCGCAGGGCGTTGGCCACGTAGGTCACGGGCGGCGTAGTGTTGCAGGCCAGGGCCAGCGCCGTGGCCTCCTGCAGCCCCAGGCGCACCACCCACCGTTCGGCCAGCCAGCGGGGGAGCGATCCCCACGCCGCCAGGTACGCCGCCGGATCGCGCGCGGGGTCTGGATAGGGCACGTCGCCCCGCGTGCGGGCGATGTGGCGGAGCACCCCGTTCACGAACCCGGCCGCTCTCGCGCCGCCCGCCTCGCGCGCCTGGCGCGCCGCCTGGTCCACGGCGGCGTAGGCCGGGACGCGTTCCAGGAACAGCAACTGGTAGGCCGCGGCCCGCAGCACGCACAGGAGTGGCACGCCGATCCGCGCCGGAGGCCGCCCGGCCGCCTGCCCGATGATCCAGTCCAGCCGCCCCCGCCAGCGCAGGACGCCGTACGCGATCTCCGTGGCCAGGGCGCGGTCGCGCGGGGCGAGCCCGGCGCGATCGAGGGCGGCATCCAGGGCCAGGCTGGCGAAGGCCCGCCCCTTCTCCACCCGCAGCAGCACGTCCAGCGCCACGCGCCGCGCCGGCGCGCTAGCGTTGGCGGCGCTCATGGCTCAGGGCGGGCGGCCCGCCGGGCGCGCCGCGGTCGGGCGGCCCCAGGCGGGCCCCGGGATCCAGGCGGGCGCCCCGCGCGAAGTCCGCCGCGGCCATGGGGCGCTTCCCCTCGGGCTGGACGCGCGCCAACAGCAGGCAGCCCTCCCCGGCGCGCACCAGGATCCCCTCGGGGGCCAGGGCCACCACGGTGCCCGGCTCCGCGCCCTGCCAGCGCGCAGGCGCGCCCTCGCGCGCCTCGGCCGCGAGCACCTTCACCAGCCGCCCCCGCGCCGTGGTCTGGGCGCCGGGCTGCGGCGCCAGCGCCCGCACGCGGCGGTGCAGCGCCGCGGCCGGCTCCTTCCAGTCCAGCACCTGGTCGGCCGCCGTGAGCTTGGGCGCGTAGGTGGCCGCGGCCTCGTCCTGTTCGCGCGTCTCGGCCCGGCCCGCCGCCAGCAGGCCGAGCGCCTCCACCAGCGCCTCCGCCCCCAGGAGGGCGAGCCGCTCCCCCAGCGTCCCGGCGTCGTCCTCCGGGCGGATGGCCTCCCGGCGTTGGAGCAGCATCGGCCCGGCATCCATGCGCTCCACCAGGCGGATGATGGTGATCCCCGTCTCCGTCTCGCCGCGCAGCAGGGCTCGGGGGATGGGGGCGGCGCCGCGGTAGGCCGGCAGGAGAGACGCGTGCACGTTGAGGCAGCCGTGCGGGGCCAGTTCCAGGACGGCCCGCGGCAGGATCTGGCCGTAGGCCACCACGGCGATGGCCTCGGGGGCCTGCTGCGCCAAGAGCGCCACGGCGCCGGGATCGCGAAACGTCTCCGGCTGCGCCACGGGGAGGGCGAGGCGGAGCGCGGCGGCCTTCACGGGCGGGGCCTGCAGGCGCTGCCCGCGGCCGGCCGGCCGGTCCGGCTGGCACACCACCAGCCGCACCTCGTGCCCGGCCGCCACCACCCGTTCCAACGAGGGGACGGCGAAGGCCGGCGTCCCCATCACGATCAGGCGCATGGCGCCTCGAGCCACGAGGGCTGAGGGCTGAGGGCTGAGCGCGTGAGGGGCATCTCAGGCCTCACTCCTTTGCGCTCAGTCCTGCGAGTTCCTGGGTCATGTGGTCCCAGTGGGTGCCCGGCCAGTAGATCCGCGCGCAGGCGGGACAGCGGACGAACTGCTGCTGCGTGTGCCAGACGTACGGGGGCACCCGGCCGGCCGCTGCGTCACGCGGGAGCGCCTCCAGCGCCACGTTGCAGCGCAGGCAGCGTGTGCCGGCCCGGCCCGGCCGCAGGTCGAAGGCAGCGGTCACCTGGCGGAGCTGGTCCTGCACGCGGTCGTGCCGGATGAAGGCGTGGGGCCCCACGTCCGGGCGGCGGACCAGGCGCGTATCCCGGGTGAGCAGCACCCGCCCCTCGGCCTGCGCCAGGGCCACCAGCGCGTCGTCCGGCAGGTCCGCGTAGGCGGCGTCGTATCCCAGGATGCGGAGCCACCGGGCCAGCCGCCCCAGCATGGCGTCGCACAGGAACCGCGGCGTCCCATTCTCCCCCATCAGGCCTTCCCGTCCCACACTTGGACACTCTAACACACCCCGCCCGCCGGCGACAATTGCCGCGGCCCCGGACTCCTGGCGACTCCGCGGGCCCCTGCCGCGACGGAAGCCGGTCCCCGGGCGGCCGCCGACGATTTTCTCGCGCCAGGGAACATTTGGTGATTGACAGGTTTTGCGAGGCTGACTAAATTGGCAACGGTTGCTTCACATCGGGGCTCCCTATTTGAGAGGTGCGTTCGGTGGACGACGGCTCTAGTAGCGAACGTAGCGGGGAAGACAGGTCGCCGGGTTTTCCGGCCGGACGCTAGGCGTTCCCGCCTCCGCACCTGCCGGGGCACCCGCCCCCTGGGGGAAGCGGAGACTCTTCGCGCTCCCTCCTCGATCCTGCCTTCCTCGACCAGTCGCCAGCGAACCTTCCATTTCTCCGCGCTGTGGCACGGGCGGAACCGTCGGCGTCCGCGCGGCGTGCGCAACCTTTCGGCCATGGCCGCGGTGTCCGGAGCGCCCGTTCCAAGGGCGGAGATTCGTCCAGGTCGGCCCGGGGTACCGGTTCCTACAGGCATCCCGGCGACAACCGCGATCGCGGCCCGGCCCACGCGTTCGGGCCCCGATTGAATCGTTGAGGGGGACGGCCATCGGGGCGGCCCATGTACTGGCTGAGCAAGAGCTTCCATCGGCTGAACCGCTTTCAGCGGCGCCTTTTCATCTTCTTCGCCGTCCTCGGCCCGGGCATCATCACCATGGTTGCCGACAACGACGCGGGGGGCATCTCCACCTACGCCGTCACCGGCTCTAAGTACGGCTTCCGCCTGCTGTGGATCTTCTTCATCCTCGTCCCCATGGCGTATTACATCCAAGAGATGACGGTGCGCCTGGGGGCGGTCACCAAACGCGGCCACGCGGAGGCCATCTTCGAGGGCTTCGGCCCCTTCTGGGGCTGGTTCTCCCTGGTGGACCTGGCCATCGTCAACTGGCTCACCCTCGTCACCGAGTACATCGGGATGACGGCGGCCATGAGCCTCTTCGGCGTGCCCGCGTGGGTGACTTTCCTCGGGATCACAGGCGTCCTGTTCGCGGTGGCGATCACGGGCCAGTACTGGACGTTCGAGAGGCTCACCCTGGTCTTCTGCGCCTTCAATCTGGTGTACATCCCGGCCGCGTTCTGGGCCATGAAGACCCCTACGGCGCCCGGCTGGGGCGCCGTCGCCAGGGGGCTCCTGGTGCCGACCCTCGCCGGCGGGCTCAGCGGCGACCTCCTGTTCATCCTCCTGGCCAACATCGGCACCACCATCACCCCGTGGCAGATTTTCTTCCAGCAGAGCGCCGTGGTGGACAAGGGTCTGGACCTCCACGACATCCGGTACGGCAAGGTGGACACCTTCGCCGGGTCGCTGGTGACCTGCGTCGTCGCGGCCTTCATCATCATCGCCACGGGCGCGGCCTTCCACTTCCACCAACCACCCATCGCCATCGAGGACGCCAAGCAGACGGCCGAAGCGCTCGTCCCGCTGTTGCCGCACGGGCAGGGGGACCTGGCCCGCAAGCTGTTCGCCATCGGCCTCTTCGATGCCGGCTTCCTGGGGGCCCTGTGCATTTCGCTCTCCACGTCGTGGGCCGTGGGGGAGGTCTTCGGCTGGGCCCACTCGCTCAACAAGAGCGTGAAGGAGGCCCCCTGGTTCTACGCGGTGTACCTGCTGATGCTGCTCAGCGCGGGGGCGGTGGTGCTGATCCCGGGGGCACCCCTCATTACCATCACCATGTTCGTCCAGGTGGTGGCCGTCACCCTCTTGCCCTCCGCCTTGGTTTTCCTGATCCTGATCCTGAACGCCGAATCCTTCATGGGCACCCGGGTGAACACCCGCTGGCAGAACATCGCCAACTGGGGCATCGTGCTCTTCGTCACCATCATGTCCACCCTGTTCGCCGTCAGCACGCTGTTCCCGCAATGGTTCGGGACGGCGTCGTAGGAGGCACACATGGCCATCGCTCCCCCCCCTACGCCCAGGGCCGCTGACCTGCCCCCTGGCATCGGCGGCCATCGCCTCCTGTTCTTCGCCGAGCTGGTCAAGCGGCCCGTGTGCGCGGGGAAGATCACGGACCGCCTGGGCAAGCTCACGGACATGGTGTTCGCCCTCAAGGAACCCTACCCGGAGGCCGTGGGCATCTACCTCGAACATGGCTGGGGCAAGCCCACGGAGTTCATCCCCTGGGAGCGGGTTCTCCGGATCGAGGACGATGGGCTCTTCGTTATGCCCCCCCCGGAGGGCGAGCGCTACCCACCCTTCAGGGACCAGGCCGGCTGGATTTTCCTCGACAAGCACCTGATGGGGCGGACGATCCTGGACATGGACGGGCGGCGCACCGAGGTCGTGAACGACGCGCAGCTCCTCGAGGCCAAGGGCCGGCTCCTCCTGACCGCCGTGGACACCTCCTTCAACGGGTTCCTGCGGCGGTGGGGCCTCGCGCGCCTCCGCTGGATCAAAGACGATTTCATCTCCTGGAAGTACGTCCAGCCCCTTTCGGTGGAGGACGCGGTGACGACCGACAAAGTGTCTCTCTCGGTGACCCGGCGCCAGCTCAAGGAACTGCCCAGCGAGGACCTGGCGGATGCGCTGGAGCAATTGACGGGTACCGAGCAGGAGGCGCTCTTCTCGGCCCTGGACTCGGAGAAGGCGGCCGAGACGCTGATGGAGGCCGAGCCCCGCGCCCAGCGGCAGCTTATCGCCACCCTGCGCAAGGAACGCGCCGGCCAGATCCTGAGCGAGATGACCGTCCCGCAGCTGGCGACCCTTTTCTCGGTCCTCCCGCACGACGACACGGTGGAGCTGCTGGAACTGCTACCGCCGGAGAGCCAGCGGCGAGTCAGAGCCATCCTGGCCCAGCAGGAGGCCAAGGCGCGCGACCTCATGCACTCGGACTTCCTGGCCTTCTCCCCGGAGGAGCGGGTGGACGAGGTCCTCCACAGCATCCGGACCTCGGGACGGGATCCCGAGGCCCTCTCCTACCTCTACGTGGTAGGCGAGGGCCGGTCCCTGCATGGCGTGGTGGACCTGCGCGAGCTGGTGCTGGCCCCGGACCACCAGACCGTGGGGGAGATCATGACCTCTCCGGTCGTGTCCGCCGAGGCGGACGACACCCAGGAGGATGTGGCGCAGATCTTCGCCAAGTACCACTACCGCATGCTGCCCGTGGCGGACCCCGAAGATCATATCCTCGGGATCATTCGGCAAAGCGACATCTTGAAGGGCCTGGCCGGCCAGGCGAAGGACTGAGGTCTCGGACATGCCCCGCCTCCCCATGACCCCGATGGTGCGGCTCGCGCTCGGCTTTCTCCGGGTGTACCTGCTCCTGCTGCTCGCCCTCCTCCTCGTCCGGTTCCTCCAGGTCTTCCGATAGCCCGCGCCTCCGAGCCCCGACTGGGCTTCGCCCCCGCCACGGCCGGCGCCCCCACCACGTG
>DASPOZ010000496.1:0-4303 GCA_035625755.1 Candidatus Sulfotelmatobacter sp. | reverse complement strand
CGGCCTACCGGGACTTCTGGCAGAACGATAAGAATGCCGGGCTGGCGCAGTTCACCAGCCGGAATTTCTTCTCGGCCGGCACGAACCTTTCGCTCATCGCCGGCAACTGCGGAGGGCTGCCCGATCCGCCCTGCCGGTCCGACGCATATCGCCAAACGACACAATCCTTTTCGCTCAAGACGATCCGCGACACCGACGTGGTCGGCGTTGTGACCCTCTACCTGAACACCTTCCTGGATCTCGCCACCCGAGAGGTCCTCCGGGACGTGCCCGTGTCCAGCCGCTCCCTGTGGGATCAGCACCTGGAGAAGAAACAGCGCCTTCCCAGCTATACCCTGAACACCATCAACTACGACGCCATGAGCGCCGTCCTCCTCCCCCGCGCCGTCGGCTACTCCGCGGGCCTCCTGGACTACTTCTTCCGGGGGCGCCTGCGGGTGGTCCAACTCGCCGCGGCCACCACCTCGGTAGACCCGAACCTCCTCTTGCCCCAGGCCAATGACACGGGGCGGAATATCGATACCGTGACCGTCTGGCTCCTCAACGCCTCCCGCCTGGGGGACCAGGCCGAGCGCATCGTCCCCGACGACGAGACGGGCCGAGCCGGCACCCTCGCGTTGATCGCCCGGTACCAGGCCGGCAATGAAGAGCGGAGCGCCGCCTTCGTCCTGAAGGACCCCGCCGCCTTCACCAGCCTCCCCCACGTGGACGACGGAGCCGCGCCCCTCCCCCTGGCCTTCGTCCTCGCCCCCGGGGAACAGCCCGTGCCCACCGCCAGTGGCGTCGCCCGGAAGCTTAGCTACACCCTCGTCTTCCAGGGGCGGCTCGGGGAGGAGAAGGGCGCGGTCATCGGCCGGGTCGTGGAGGCCCCCATCCTCATCGACGCCGTGCCTGCCACCGGCCGCTTTGGGTCCGCCGTCACGGTTACCGCGGACAGCCTGGACGATCGTACCGTGGCGCGCTTCTCGCGGCAGTTCACCGGCACCCCCAGCGAGCAGTCGCGGCAGGGGAACACCATCACCGCCCTCGTCCCGGACAGCGCGGGCGTGACCAAGCCGGGGGCCGGGGGCCTGCGCCTGCTGACGACCCTGGCCACGGGCGAGGTCCTCTTCAGCAACCCTGTCCCCTTCACACCCCTGGCCCAGGGGCAGGTGGCGAACAGCACGGAGGCTGCACTTGAGGTGACCATCACCGCGGTCGGGCCTATCACCGACGGGGCCCCCGCGCCCCTCCCCGCGCCCGTCACGGTGACGGTGCCCCCCAAGGGTGCGGTCCCGAATGTCCCTCTCCCCACCGGGTTCCGCTACACCACGGCGCCCCCCGCCCAGGGGCAGCCGGCCAACGGGTTCCCCGTGGAGTATCTCGACGCCAATGGGGCCGTCTTCGTCTTCGCCTTCTGAGGGGGGCTGCATGCGCGCTTACCGAATGATCCTCATCGGCTTCGTCGCAACGGTCTGGGCCCTGGGCCAAGCCCACGCGGCCGAGGCGCCCGCCGCGCCGCAGGCCCGCCTCCAGGGGGCCCTCGTGGCGGTGCGCTGGGCCCCCGTCGTCAAGGCGGCGGCCTACCGGCTCTACCGCCAGGTGGGGGAGGGCCCCTGGCAGCTCCTCACCCGCCCGCAACTCGCGGACACGCTCTACACCGACGCCGCCCTGGTCCCGGGCCAGCCGCACCGCTACCGCGTGATGGCCCTGGACGCCGCCGGCCAGGAATCGCCCCCCTCGCCCGAGACGACCGTGGACGTGCCCGCCCGCGCTGGCCCCGAAGGCCATCGGTATTGAGGGATCGGGCGCGCGCGCTACGCCCCGCCAGACCGCGGCAATTCTTCTCGACGACTTCCGCTTCCTGTTGTAGGCTCACTCCACGCTCCGCCGCCCTGTCCTCGCGCCTCCCAACCCGGTGGCGCTTCGCGCAGGGGCGGATGGGATGACGTGCCTGTGTCCACACCCGGATTAGGAGGTCGAGGCCGCCACGCTCATGCGGGTGGGTGGGGTGGGTAACTGCGATAGTTGCGCTACGTCCCCACGTCCCCATACTACCGGGGCGGGCGGAATGATGCCCCGGCGGCGCTAAAGCGGCAGCTAGAGGCCGCCGAGACGGAGGCGCGTCAGGCGGTGCGGGGATTATGGGCCGGCGTGAACCCGGAGCCGCCGTGGGCGTTCCGGCGGCGGATGCAGCTGGGGGGTGACCGCGGGCCGGCCTCGGCACCCCTCGACAAGAACACCCTCCCCTGTTACGCTTCCGAGAAAAGCGAAGAGGCTCACCGTGTCACCAGCAAACCTCTTCTGAACACCGCGACCTGACCGACCAGATGCGGCGCTTCCCATGGAGCGTGCCGGCCCTTGGCCCTCAGGTCAAGGGCCGTTGGTTTTGATGCGCAACCCGAAGTCCCTATCCCTGGACCAGATGCGCGCGGCCGCTGGCGTCGGCCCGGAGTGGGAGGTAATCTGGATGAGCGCGGAACGGGTCGATGTCCTCCAACACCTCTGCGCCTGCATCTACGGGCCGGGCGGGACGTACAGGAGCGAGTGGGTTCGCGTCCCCTACGCCGCCACCGGGACCCCCGGCGTGCAGGCCGCGAAGTGTGAGCGGTGCCGAGTCGCATGGGTGCGGGCTAGCCGGATACACCCTTCGAGTGGGAAAGAGTAATGGGATGGCTTGGGAAAGTCACGGGGATCGTAGGGGCGGTCCTGTTCTTCGTGCTGGTCGTATTCCGGCGGTGGGCGGAGGGGCCGCCCAGGCCCGGCGATCAGACCGGGAAACGTCCAACCTGAGGGGGAGCCTCCCCGACCGCGGCCACAGCCAGGCTCGGGATCGAAGTGGCCACCGGCGCGCGGTGCCGGATCGCCTGGGTGCGGGCGGGGGAGGGGCTGACGCAGCGTCGGCCAGCGCGGGGGCGGCCCGAACCGCCAGGAGAGCCACATGCAGCCGGACGCATTTTTCGGGGGCCTGATCGGGAGCGTCGTCCTGGTCGTGTTCCTCCTCTACGTCCTGGGCACCTCGGTCCGGGTGTTGCGGGAGTACGAGCGGGCGGTGGTCTTCCGCCTGGGGCGCAAGGCCCGAGCGGTCCTCAACCCGGGCGGGGCCGGCCACGGCCCCGGCCTCCTCCTCCTGCTGCCCCTCCTCGACCGGATGGTGCGGGTGAGCCTGCGGACGGTGGCCTTGGACGTGCCCACGCAGGACGTCATCACCCGGGACAACGTCTCGGTGAAGGTGGGCGCGGTCCTCTACTTCCGCGTCCTGGACTTCGAGCGGGCCATCCTCGACGTGGAGGACTACCTCTTCGCCACCTCGCAGATCGCCCAGACCACGCTCCGCAGCGTCCTCGGCCAGTCGCTGCTGGACGAGCTGCTCATGGAGCGCGACCGCATCAACCAGCGCCTCCAGCAGATCATCGACACCCACACGGAGCCCTGGGGGGTCAAGGTGAGCGTCGTCGAGGTCAAGCAGATCGACCTCCCGCCCGAGATGCAGCGCGCCATGGCCAAGCAGGCGGAGGCCGAGCGGGAGAAACGGGCCAAGATCATCCACGCGGAGGGCGAGCTGCAGGCGTCATCGAAGCTGGCCGAGGCCGGCCGGATCCTCGCCGTCGACCCGGTCTCCGTCCAGCTCCGCTACCTGCAGACCCTCACCCAGATCGGGACCGAGAAGAATTCGACCATCGCCTTCCCCGTCCCCGTGGATCTCCTGCGGAGGCTGCTGCAGGCCCCCGCGACGCCCGTGCCCCCGGGCCCGGCGGCGCCTGGGCAGACCGCGGAGCGTCAGGCCTGACCCGGAGCCGCTGTGGGCGTTCCGCCGGTGGATGTGGCTGTCGGGGGCAGGGGACGTAGCGCAGTTATCAAAAGTATCTTGACAGGCGACCCCCCCGCCCCGGCAGCCTCCCCCCATGCCCCGTGGCCCCCGGCTCGATGTCCCCGGCGTCCTTTACCACGTGATGGTGGGGGGACCAGGCGCGGCCCCCTTTCGGCGACGGCCGTGGACGTGCCCGCCCGCGCCGGCCCCGAGGGCCATCGGTATTGAGGGATCGGGCGCGCGCGATACGCCCCGCTAGACCGCAGCAATTCCTCTCGACGACTTCCTCTCCCTGTTGTAGGCTCCCCCCACGCTCCGCGGCCCCGCCCCCGAGCCTCCCAGCCTAGCGGCGCTTCGCGCGGGTGCGGTTGGGATGACGTGCCTTTGGCCTATAACGGATCCAGGAGGTCCGGTCCGCCACGCTCATGCGGGTGGGTGGAGTAAAGCCGGAGGATCTCGTAACTGCGATAGGTGCGCTACGTCCCCATTGCCGTCTTGGGCTCACCGAGGCTC
>DASPOZ010000495.1:0-8030 GCA_035625755.1 Candidatus Sulfotelmatobacter sp. | reverse complement strand
GCTATGATGTGACGGTGCTCGAGGCGATCTACCATGTGGTGGAGCATTTCGGGATGCACACGGGGCAGATCATCATGCTGACCAAGATGCGCATGGACGAGGATCTGAAGCTGTGGCGGCCGCCCCATCCCGCGTCGCCCTGAAGCACGCGGATCGCCTGCGGGGGCCCGCCCGGCCGCGCGCCCCCGGGATGCCGGGTGACGGAGGGCGGCCGCGGCGGGGCTTGTAAGGCCCCCGCATCCGGCTGTACTCTGAACGCGGGCCGGCAGCGGGTGATCGGCTGTCGCCGCGAGGTGGATGGTGACGTTTTTCACCCATATTCAGCGTGGCATATCCGGCCTGCCCGTGCTGGTGGCGGCGCGCTGGCGGAACAAGTTCTACGTTTACCTGGCGGCGGCCTTCTCGCTCCTCATCGCGATCGATGCGGTCTTTCTCCACGTCGCGGCCAACCTGCGGCAGGCCACCTTCGACATGATGGTGCGCTATCGCGTCCTCGTCCCGAAGGTGGACAAGGACATCGTCATCGTGGATATCAACGAGGCGAGCCTCGCCTCCATGGCGAAGGAGTATGGGCGGTGGCCGTGGCCGCGGCAGGTGCTGGGGGAGTTCCTCCAGCACCTGGAGCAACAGCGGCCGAGGGCGGTGGTCTTCGACATCCTCTTCAGCGACCCGGATGTCTACAACGCCGATAGCGACGCCTATTTCGACGCCGCGGTATCCGAGACCAGCAACACGTTTTTTCCCCTGCTGCGCCTGGACCAGGCGGCCGACGCCTTGAGCCGGATCAAGCCCGCGATGATCCCGGGCGTCACCCCCATCCCCGACGAGGCGGAGGAGGGCGCCACCATCGCGGTGGTGCTGCCGCACTTCCAGTCCATCCTCAAGGGCGGGCGGCTCGGGTTCCATAACATCTATCCCGATCCCGACGGCATCGTGCGCGAATACCTCTCCTACCGGGACGATTACGGCTGGAAGGTCCCCTCCCTGCCGGCGCGGGTCGTTCGCGACATCGGGCGCGGCGAGTCCGCGCCGCAGCGCGTGCTGCTCAACTGGCGCGGCAAGCCCTTTTCGTACCGCACGGTGGGCTTCGGCGACGTGTTCAACGACATGACCAGCAAGGAAAAGAAACGCCCGCAGAATGAGTTCACCAACAAGATCGTGCTCATCGGCTCCACGGCGCCGAGCCTGTTCGATGTGAAACCCACCCCCGTGAGCCGCCTCCACCCGGGGGTCGAGATCCTGGCCACGGCCATCGACAACCTGAAGCGCGGCGACTATCTCCGCTACCCCGCGGGGCGCACGCTGTACCCGCTGCTGAGCCTGCTGATCGTGTGGGCCACCGCCTGGGCCTTCTATCGGGACGTGGGGCGCGGCCAGATCGACCGCCTCTTCGGGGCGTGGCAGGGCATCCTGCTGGGGGTGAGCTACGCCAGCATCAACCTCAGCAACACCTACATCAACCTCACCGGGCCCGTGATGGTCGGGGTCGGGTACTTCACCGTGGCCCGCATCTACGCGGCGGCGAGCAGCAGCGCGCTGGAGACGAACGTGCTGCGGGTCTCCATGGAACGGGAGGGGGAACTGGGGGCCTTCCTCTTGCTCGTCCGCGTGGGGGGGCCCGGGAACAGCGTGGGCGAGCGTGCGCTCGAAGGGATCCGCCAGAGGTTGGAGAAGACCGGCGGCGAGCCCAAGAGCGTGGAGCTGCTCCGGGGCCGCCAGAAGGGCCTCTGGGCCCTCCTGGAAAACATCCTGGCGGTGTCCTGGGTCATCCCGGCGCGGGATCAGGGCGCGCGCGACCGCGTGCGCAGGGACATCGAGCGGATCACCGCCTCCCTGCCGGAGATGTTGTCGCGCGGGCGCGACACGCAGCGGCACGCCGCAACGTGGGTCGTCCAGGAAGGCGTGATCTCGGGCGGGGAAGAGGCGCGGGCGGACTGGGGGGCACTCTTTGCCGAGGCGCAGCTCCGCTGGCACCGGCCGGCGGCGCGCGACGGAGGGGGCAGGATATGAACATGGCACGAAGCATCTCCGCCCTGCTGTGGGCGGGCTTGTTGGCCGCGGGCACGGCGCTTGCCGGCGAACCGGGCACCGCGCTCAAGACGGACGACCTCAAGGCGGAGCCCTTCCGCGACGCGAAGACCGTTGGAACCCTCGCGACCGGCGATCGCGTCGAGATCCTGCAGAAGGACGGCGGGTGGTTTCAGGTGAAGAGCGCCAAGGGCAGCGGATGGGTTCGCATGCTCAGCATCCGCCGCGGTGAAGCGCGCAAGGGCGGGGACGACGTTGCCGGGGTCCTCGGGCTGGCCTCCGGGCGCGCCGGCACCGGGACGGTGGTGGCGACCACCGGCGTCCGCGGCCTCAGCGAGGAGGACCTGAAGGCGGCGAAGTATAACGAGGCGGAAGTCAAGAAGATGGAGTCCTACACCACGACCCAGGCGGAGGGACGGAAGTTCGCCGGGGAGGGGAAGCTGGCGCCACGGAAGGTGGGCTATCTGCCGGCTCCGTAACAGGATGCCGAAAGGATCCTTCTTGCCCAGGCTACTCAAAGAGGTCCAGATGCAAGGCGGCGCCCACCATTGCGGAATGCGGATTGGGCCCCGGGTACGTCGCAGCCCACCCGCTGCCGACGAGGAAGCGGGGAGCGATGTTCGAGCGCGCCAACGCCGCAGGTGGGTCTTTTTCAGCAGTCTGCTCAACCGGTAGGGGGGAAAGCGCATGATACGCACGCGCACGATTGCGAGGATCCTCTGCGCCGGGATGGCGGTGCTGCTCATGGGTGGCCCGGCGCGCGCCTTCGATCCGTGGCAGGAGCTGAAGAAGGCCATTGAGCAGAAAGGCCAGACACAGCCCGCACCCGGCCGCCCGCAGTCGAGCCCCGGCGGGGGCTTAGACCTGGGGGGGTTGCGCGGCCTCGCCGGCTTCTCGCCGGAGGAAGAGATCGCCATCGGCCGCCAGGCCGCCGGCAACATCCTGGGCGCCGCCCCGCTGGTGAAAGATGCCAAACTGCAGCAATACGTCAACCGCGTGGGGCGCTGGATCGCGACCCAAGGCGAGCGGCCCGAGCTGACCTGGCACTTCGGCGTCATCGAGTCGAGCGATTTCAACGCCTTCGCGGCGCCCGGCGGCTACATCTTCGTCACCAAGGGCCTGTATCGGGTCCTGCAGAGCGAAAGTGAATTGGCAGGCGTGCTGGCCCATGAAATCGGTCACGTCAACTTGAAACACCAGCTCAAGCTCCTCCAGCAAGGCCGGCTGGTGGACATGGGGACGAAGCTGCTCTCCGGCAAGACGGGCGAGAACGAATACATCAAGCGCCTCATCGGCAACGGCGGCGAGATCTTCGCCCGCTCCCTGGATAAGAACGCCGAGTTCGAGGCGGATCGCGTGGCGGTGGTCCTCGCCGCGCGCGCCGGCTACGACCCCTTCGGACTGCCCACGGTGCTGCAGGACCTCGGTCACGTGGCCAAAAACGACGGCCGGATCGCGCTGTTGTTCAAGACGCATCCTCCCCCGGATGACCGGCTGGCCCAGCTCGGCGAGGCCGTGGGCGGCCGGCTCGATGGGATCAAGGGGCAGACCCTGGAGAAACGCCTCTACCGGATTCCGCGGTAGAACAATGCCCCTCGTGCCACGCAGGGTCCCGGTTGTTGCAACTTCCTCCTGACCGGGCGGCGCCGGCACCCGGCGCCTGCCCCGCTAGGGGCGAACGGCGGGTCTTCCACCCCTCCCATCTCGACTGGACCTATCGAGGAGGGGACCGCACGTCCACGAAGGGAAATGACCGCTTTCTCCGAGCCCTGGCGCAGGCTGGACGGCACGGGGTGCACGCCGGGGTCGATCTCCTCATACGGGGGCCTGACGTAGAACCGACGCGCCGCCTCGTCCGCGCGCTCGACCTGGAGGACCGGGTCACTTTCCTGCCCGAACTCCGGCGCCCTGACTTGATTCGGGCCATGCAGGAGGCCGATCTGGTCGTGGATCAGTTCGACGTGGGCGCCTTCGGCACCACGGCCCTGGTGGCCGTGGCGGCCGGGGTCCACTCCTTCCCGGCCGCAGAGGCACGGCTCCATGGCCAGCCGCTGGGGGCACCATGAGCGCCGTCCCGCCCACGCCGGCTCGGCCGACGGGCGTCCGAGCTCCCGCCGCCCCGGAAACAGACTCACGGCACTACGCGCAGGGAATCGTCACCTCCGTCGTCCTGGCCCTCGTGGTGGCGGCCAAGGAGGTCCTGTTCCTCCCCCTCCTCAGCAAGGGCCTGGGGCCGGCGGAGTTCGGCCTGTGGACCATGGTGCGAACCGTGGTGCAATTGTTCCTGCCCCTCGCCCTCCTCGGGATCGAAAACGGGATGATGCGGTTCTGGCCCGCCCTGGCGCAGGACCGGCGGGCGTTTCCGGGCACCGCCGCGGGGATCCTCCTGGCGGCCCTGGGATCCGCCACGGCGGTGAGCGGGCTCGCCCTGCTGGCGGCCCTGGGGCTCCTGCCGCGGGCCCTCCGGGTCCTCGCCCTCGCGGCCGCCCTGCTGGCATGGGGCACGGTGGCACGGCAATGGTTCGTGACCCACTTCCGGGCGACGCACGCCTTCGCCATCCTCACCGCACTGGTCGTCGCGGAGGCCGGCGGGGACCTGCTGGCCGCCGGGGCGGCCCTGGCGGCCGGGGGGCGCGTGGTGGGGGTCGTGGCGGCGCTGGCCCTGGTGCGCGGCGCCATGGTCCTGGCCGCCCTGCTGGCCTTCGGCCGCACGCTCGGATGGGCGCCGCCGCGGCTGGACCACCTCGGCGAGCTGGTGCGGTTCGGGGCCCCCACCCTCCCGGTGGCCCTCTGCCTGTGGCTGCTCAACCTCTCGGACCGGTATCTGATCGCCTACTTCCGTGGCTCCGAGGCCGTGGGGGTCTACGCCGCGGCCTACGGGATCGGGAGCGTGGTCATCCTGCTTTTCCGGCCCTTCTTCTTCAACCTGAACGTCGTCGCCGCGGGCCGCTGGGACGGGGGGGATCGCGCGGGGGCCCTCCGCCTCGTCGCCGCCGCGCTGCGCTACGGGCTCCTGGTGGCCATCCCCGTCAGCGCCCTGCTGGGGGTCGTCTCGCGCAACCTGGTCCGGCTCCTGGCCAGCGAGGCCTTCGTGGGGGGGGCCGGGCTGATCTGCATCATCGCCTTCGCCCACGTGCTCTTCCATGTGTCGGCATTCTTCGAGATCATCCTGGAACTCCTGTACCGAACCAAGGTCCTGGCGGCGGTGTACGCCTCGGCCGCCGGGATCAACGTCGCGCTGAACCTCGTCCTCCTCCCCCGCTTCGGCATCGCCGCCGCCGCCGTCACGACACTGTTGAGCTTCGCCCTCATGGCGGCCCTGTCCCAGTGGTTCGTGGCCCGGGAGGTGCCGGTGTGGCCGCTCTGGCGCGAACTGGTGCCGTCCCTGGCCAAGTGCCTCGCCGCCACCGGGGCGGTGGTGCTGGCCGTGCGGGCGTGGGCGCCGGACGGGAGGGGAGAGGCCCTGCTGGCCGTGGCGGGCGGGCTCGCCGCCTACGCCGGCCTCCTGTTCGCCCTGGGCGGCGTCTCCTGGGCGGAGGTGCGGGCGCTGGTCGCCAGCCTCCACGCCGCGTGGGGCGGCAAGGTGGCGAAGTGAGGATCGCCCCCATCGCGGGCGCGCGGCCGCAGGGTGAAGGCGGCGCCCACCATTGCGGAATGCGGATTGGGGCCCGGGTACGTCGCAGCCCGCCCGCTGCCGCCGAGGCAGCGGGGAGAGAAGCCGGGCCTCTTCCAGCAGCCTGCTAACCTGGATTATTCACGAAGCGGCCTCCCCCCCTTTGAAAAAGGGGGGGGAGGGGGATTTCCGTGATGCAGTGGCGGAGGCTCTCTATCGAGCCATTGCCGAACTGTTGAGTGCAAAAATCCCCCCCGGCCCCCCTTTGATAAAGGGGGGACAAGAGGAAGGGGCAGGGTGAGGGAGCGTTCAGAATGCGGCGCGCCTGTTCGTGAATAATGCGGGCTAAACCGCTGCGTGCGCCGGCTGGGCGAATGGCCATTGGCGATCGGTCCTTGACCCTTGCCGGATCATTCGCGCAGGTCTTCGCGGATACTCCGGGATGAGGAGCAGCCGATGATCCATACGCGTATCTGCGAGCTTCTCGGCATCGCGCACCCGATCGTTTTGGGCGGCATGGGCACGGCGACCTCCGCGCCGCTCGTGGCCGCGGTCTCGAAGGCCGGGGGGCTGGGGACCCTGGGCACCTCGCTGCTGAGCGGCGCGCAGGTGAAGGCCGAGGCGGAGGCGATCCGCGCGGCGACGGACAAACCCTTCGGGATCAACCATCTCCTGTTCCGGATCACCGAGGAGGCCTTTCTGGCGACCCTCGAGGCCCGCCCCGCCGTCATTGCGTTCGCCTGGGCCCATTCGAACCAGGATCTCCGCGACTATTTTCGGCGCGCGCGCGATGCCGGGGCGAAGGTCATGTACATGGCCGGCGAGGTCCCGCAGGCCGTGAAGGCGTCGGAGGCCGGGGCGGACGCGATCGTGGCGCAGGGAACCGAGGCCGGCGGTCACGTCGGCTGGATGGCCTCGATGTCGCTGGTGCCCATGGTCGTCAGGGCCGTCGCGCCCCTGCCGGTGCTGGCCGCCGGCGGCATCGCCGATGGCCGCGGCCTCGCCGCGGCCCTCGCGCTGGGGGCGGACGGCGTCCTCTTGGGCACGCGCATGATGGCCACGCCCGAATCGCCGATCCACCCGAACCTGAAGCAGGCCATCGTGCGCAGCGACGGTCACGACACCGTGCTGACGGAGATCCCGGACATCGCCACGGGGCACGTCTGGCCGGGGGCCATGGCCCGCGCCCAGCGCAACGCCTTCATCGAGCGGTGGGCGGGAAGAGAATGGGCGCTGCGCCAGTGCTATCGCGACGTGGGCAAGGCGGTGCTCGAGGCGCGCCGCGCCGGCGACGCGGACAACGCCCCTCTCCTCTTCGGCCAGGACGCCGGGCTGATCGATTCGGTTCGCCCGGCGGGCGACATCATCCAGAGCATGGTGGCCGAGGCCGAAGAGATCATCACGGGGCGGTTGAACCGGCTGGTCAAGGAACGCAGGGGGTAGCTCGAAGCGGGTTCCCGGGGAACGCCTCGTCTCAGTCTCGTTCCCTTCGATGTCCCGGCCCGCAAGCGCACGTCTGGCTCTTACGAGACAGTGTAAGGGGACGAGCCGTGGGCCGCTTGCCCCTTGCCGGATCGGGGCCCGCCCTTGGGGGAAGAGCGCCCGGCGTCTCTTCGCTCCGCGCCACGCGGGCACCTGCGCCAAGCGATGCGTCCTGTGACGCGGCCGGCCCAGCCGGCAGGGCGCGAGCCACCATCGGGAAGGTGCGGGGGGTACCTCCGCGCGAGCCGCCCGCGTGCGTGCGGCGAGTCATGTCCTGGTTGCCGGATGGGGGTGTGGAGATGAAAGGGAAACTGCTGGTTGCCCTTCTCGTCGGCGTGCTCGTCGGGGGGATCGTCCCCCTTGGATGGCGGCAGGGGATCACCCCGGCCCAGGGGGCGGGTGCGCCGCAGCCCGACGTGGCGGCGCTCAGAGCGGAGCTCGACGCGCTCAAGGGCTTGGTTCCCGACCAGGCCCACGTCATGGCCGATGTGGATTACCATGTCTCCAATCTGTGGTTTGCGGCGCAAAACACCAACTGGCCGCTGGCGACGTTCTATCTCGACGAGGCGAAGTCGCACCTGAATTGGGCGGTGCGCGTCCGTCCGAGGCGCAGGCTCTCTTCCGGCCAGGAGCTGGATCTGCGCCCCATCCTGCAGGGCGTCGAGAGCTCATCTCTTGCGCAACTCAAAGTAGCATTGGACAGGCAGGACCTTTTCGCGTTCGTCGGAGCATACCGAAAGGCCATCGGCGAGTGCTACGCCTGTCACGCGGCTGCGGAAAAGCCGTACCTGCGCCTGCACATCCCGGAGTCCCCGGCGAGCCGAATGATCGACTTCCAGTCCAAGGCGGACTGACCGCCGACCTGCGGCAGGTGGCCTCCTTCCCGGTGCGGGGCCATGAGGATCAC
>DASPOZ010000494.1:0-2737 GCA_035625755.1 Candidatus Sulfotelmatobacter sp. | reverse complement strand
CGGCGCCGGCGGTGGCCGCCGTGCTGCTCCTGGGCGCCGCCGCCTACGGCTGGGCGGTGCTGCGGGAGCCCCCGCCGCCCGGGGAGGTGCGGGTGGGCGTCGTCCAGGGCAACATCGAGCAGGGCCTGAAGTGGAGCCCCGCCATGCGCGAAGCCACCGTGGTCCAGTACCGCCGGCTCACGCTGGCCGTGGCGCAGGACCGGCCGGCGCTGGTGGTGTGGCCGGAGGCGGCCATGCCGTTCCTGCTGCGGCTCGATCCAGTGCTGGGCCCGCGGGCGCTGGCCGTGGCGCGGGAAGCCCATGTGCCCGTGCTCGAGGGCGCCCCGGACCAGGTGGGCCCCCGCACGTTCGCGAACAGCGCCTTTCTGGTGACGGAGGACGGCGAGATCCGGGCGAAGTACGACAAGCGGCACCTGGTGCCCTTCGGCGAGTACGTGCCGCTGCGGTCGGTCTTCTTCTTCCTGGACCAGTTGGTGGTGGGGATCGGCGATTTCATCCCGGGGAAGGACGTTACGGTGTTCAGCGGCCCCTTCGGGCGGTTCAGCGTGCTGATCTGCTATGAGGCCATTTTCCCCGACGAGGCGCGTCTGGGCGTGCGCGCCGGGGCCGAGTTCCTGGTGAACATCACCAACGACGCCTGGTTCGGCCGCACCAGCGCCCCCTACCAGCATCTGGCCATGGCCGCCTTCCGGGCCGTGGAGAACAACGTCTACTTGGTGCGGGCGGCGAACACCGGGATCAGCGCCATCATCGAACCATCCGGCCGGATCGCCGAATCCGCGGGCCTCTATACGGACGCCGCCTTCATTGGCCGGATCCGGCCGGGCGGCGCCCGGACGTTCTATACGTGGTACGGGGACGTCTTCGCCTGGCTCTGCGCCGCCGCCGCCGCGGCGTGCGTGGCGGCGGCGCGCCGGCGGAGGCGGTGAGGGGGGACGACGCGAACCATGGCGAGCCCACGCGTTCTGCACGACAGGAACCGGCGTACCGGGATCCTGCTCTTGATCCTCTTCCTGGGTCTCACGGCGCTGGCCGTGGTATTCGTGATCCTGCGCAAGTTCGGATACGCTTGACAGGCTGCTGAAAAAGGCCCGGCATCTCTCCCCGCTGCCTCGGCGGCACCGGGTGCGGCGTTGGCTCGCTCGGGCACTCCCTGCGGCGTACCCGGTGTACGCCTCAGTCGGCCCTGCGCGCGCCGCCTTGCATCTGGACCTTTTTGAGCAGCCTGTCCGGCAGCGGGTGCGGCATTCGCGCGCTCGGACAATTTCCCGTGACCGTCGTTGCGGCGTACCGCCCCCCTATTCCGCAATCCGCATTCCGCAATCCGCAATGGCAGGAAGTGCCCTTGACGCGGGGGGGCCGGGGCTATACGGTGCATGTGGGTGGAAGGCGGCGCGGGGGCCGGTTCCGCGGTTGGGCGGAATGCGGGGTGCTTCGATCATGGCGGGCGATGTGACCTTGTTTGCGTTCGCAGGCTGGTTCGCGCGCGATGGCGCCGGGCCGGCGCGCGGCGAGGCGGAGGGGGGGATGGCCGCATCGGGCGAAGGCTCCGGCCCGCAGGACTCCGAGAGCTCCCCCAGGGTGTCTCGGGGATCGCAGGGCAGCTTCATCGGGGCCGGGGTGCGCCTGGTGGGATCGCTGCGCTGCCAGGAGGACGTCACGGTCCAGGGCCACGTCAAAGGTCCCGTGGTGGCGAAGGGTCTGGTGGTGGTGGAACGCGGCGGCCTCGCCGAGGGCGAGATCGAGGCGGCCGTGATCCACGTCCGGGGGTGTACCCGGGGCACGCTGGTGGGGAAGGCGGAGGTCACCCTCGAAGCCGGCGGCGAGCATCGCGGTGGCCTGCAGACCCCATCCCTCATCGTGGAGGCCGGCGCGCGGGTGGACGGGGAGGTGAAGGCCGGGCCGAACCTGCCGAGGGACAAAGGATTGCCTTAGGGCCTATCCGAAAACCCGCAGCGCCCTGTGTCGGGGCGGGCCGCCACCTGCCTCCGTCCTCGGCACTGCGCAACCCCGGCCTCCTTATTGAGCGCCACCCCGCAAGCGGGGGCCCGGCGCGTTGCCCGGATGGGGTCGGTGCTCGCGCCTGCGGGCGGGGGCAGGAGGCGACCCGTCTGGCAGGTGTCCCGACAGGTTTTGGGATAGGCCCTTAGCAGGATGCTGAAAAACCCGCTTTTGCGCAGGCTGCTCAAAAGGGTCCAGATGCAAGGCGGCGTGCGGATTCCGCATTCCGCAATCCGTCCTTCGACAGGTTCAGGACGTGCTGAGCTGGTCGAAGCACGCATTCCACAATGGAGAGTGACCTTTTTCAGCAGCTTATTAGGAGGGCGTGAGATGAGATGGTGGGATTTGGTGGCAGCGGTGGCGGTTTCCACGGCTGTGGCGTCGGGGGCCGCGGCGCAGCAGGCAGACCCTGCAGGGGCCCAGCCGGGCCCTGGGACGGGCCCCGGCATGATGATGGGCCAGCACGACATGGAGGGGCACCACGGCCAGCCTGGTCCCGGCATGGGCCCCGGAGGGATGATGATGGGGCAGGGCGGCCCGCGCATGATGGGCGCCATGGAGCCCTGGGAGGGGTCGCGGTACGATCGGCCTCTCATCAGCATCCTCCTCCGGGAGCGCGAGCTGTTCCGGATCACGGCCGAGCAGGAGCAGAAGCTCCGGGCGCTTCGGGCCGACTACGAGAAGGACGCGGCGCGTGGGGGGGCCGAGATCCGGGTGGCCGAGGTGGACCTGCGGG
>DASPOZ010000493.1:0-4303 GCA_035625755.1 Candidatus Sulfotelmatobacter sp. | reverse complement strand
GGTGCGGCCGGTCAGGGGGCCCTCGATGAAGGCCAGGAAGCGCTCGGAGAGGTTCCAGCCCACGCCCGTCCCGATGAGCAGGGCCACGGCGCACCAGAGGAGCCGCGTGCGCAGCTCGGCCAGGTGGGCCAGGAAGGGCATCTTGGCGTCATCGGTCATGGCGGGTCCGGGGGCGGGGGATCAATAAAATACCTTCCGGAGCTCCTCCACGCGGGCGGTCACCGTGAGGGCGAGCACGGTGTCGTTGGCCTGGAAGGTCGTATCCCCCTTGGGGACGATGATCCGATCGCCCCGGATGATGGAGATGAGCACGCTGTCCGGCGGGAGCACCAGGTCTCGCAGCGGCAGTTTGAGGGCCGGGGATGTGCTGGGGAGGTGGATCTCCACGATCTCCAGCTCGCCCCGCTGCAGGGAGAGGAGGGGGAGGACCTCCTGGGTGATGGCCTCCTGCTCGATGAGGCTGGTGATGATGTCCGTGGCGCTCACGGTGAAGGTGACCCCGAGGCGATTGAAGACGCTCCGATTCCGCGGGTTCACCACGCGGGCGATGACCCGTGGGACCTTGAAGAACCGTTTGGCCACCAGGCTGATGACGAGGTTCACCTCGTCCTCGCCGGTGACGGCCAGCAGCATGTCCGCCCGGCCGCCGCCGGCCCGTTCCAGGAGCGCAGGGTTCGCGTCGCCCTCCAGGGCGATGCTGCCGAACTCCTCGATGAGGCGGCGGCACTTGGCCTCATCCCGCTCGATCACGGTGACCTCGTGCCCCTTGGCCAGCAGGTCCTTGACGAGGTAGTACCCCACCTTGCCGCCGCCGATGATGATGGCGTACATCCCCCCTCCACCCCTTCGCCCTAATCCGCCGCTCCCGCCAGCCGTGAAGGCCACGGGCGGATTCGGACTCGCCCGATGCTGAAAACTCGACCTTGCCCAGGCTGCTCAAAAAGGTCCAGATGCAAGGCGGCGCGCGATGCGGGGCGCGAGGCGTACTTGGTTCGTACGTCGCAGCGCCGCGCGAGCGCGCCAACGCCGCAGATGGGCCTTTTTCAGCAGCCTGCTAATGCCCGCCCGGCGGGACCTCCAGCTGGTCCACGATGGATCGCGCGCCCAGCGTCGTGGGGCAGATGGTCTCGATGCCCATCTCGTGGAAGATGCGCTCCCGCTGCGGGTCCGTGATGCGGGCGATCACCCGCGGCACCCGGTAGATCTCTTTGGCCATCAGGCTGGCCATGATGTTGGCGTAGTCGTTGTCGGTGACGGCCACCAGGGCCTCGGCGCCCTCGATGCCGGCGGCCCCCAGCACATCCTCGTCGATCCCCACGCCCAGGATGCAGCGGATGCCGCTGGGGGTCCGTAGGATGCGATCCGAAGGGGCGCCGGGCCCGCCCCCCTCCTCGCTCTCCACGAACTCGCCCCCCAGGAGGAGGAAGGCCTTGGGGTCCCGGTCCACCACGGTCACCTGGTTGCCGCGGTCCACCAGGAAGCCGGCCAGGTGGGCCCCCACGCGGCCGCACCCCATGACGATCACCTTCATGCCGTCCCTCCCGGGCGCCCGCCCGCCGCCCGCTCGGGCGGCACGTTGATGACCACCCGACAGGTCGCGTGCTTCACCACATAGTCCACGGTGGTGCCCAAGAAGCCCCGGGCGAACCCCCGGCGGCGCCGGTAGCCCAGTACCACCGCGTCGATCCCCTTCTCCCTGATCTCTTCCAGGATGGCCGGCCCGACGGCACGGGCCTGGAGCAGGTCCGTGTGGACGCGGCGACCGAACCGCTCCTCGGCCACCTCTTCCGCCTTGGCCAGGAGGCTTTCGCCGAGCGCCAACTCCGCCTTCACGTCGGCATCCAGGGGGAGGGCGCGCGGGATCAGCACCACGTGCAGGGCGTGGACCTCCGCGTGCCGGTCCTCCCCGGCCAGGTTGCAGGCGAGACACATCACGTCCACGATCTGCTCCGGGTCGTTGATGGATGCCAGGATGCGGGGCGGCGCCGGGGCCATGGCCACCCGCTACGGCCGGCGCGGCGCCGTCCGCCGTCCCGGCCGCCCTCCACCCGTGCCGTCGTTCCGCGGGGAATGCATCGGCGAAATCCAGCCTCTGCGCCGAAGTCGCTAGACCGCGGGCCGCTGGGGGGCCGCCGCCGGACCGGCCGGGGACGGGCCCTCGGGTTGCACGCGGGCGAGCACCGACAGCCCCCGCCATCGCCGGTACGTCCAGTAGGTGGCCGTCCCGGCCGCCAACCAGAGAAAGCCCACGGTGCGCCCCCAGCGGTGGGTGACGACCACCACCACCCACACGGCCAGGGTGCTCAGAAAGCCCAGGACCGCAGAGACCGGCACCCGCCGCCCGGCCACGGGGATCTCCCCCCAGGGCCGGAACGGCCGGGGCAGGTCCGGCTCCCGGAACCGGAGGGCGATGATGCTGGCGTGCGCCAGGGTGAAGGCGAGCATGGCCCCGAAGGCATACAGGTCGCCCAGCAGCAGGACGATGCCGGGGGCATAGAAACTGGGGATCAGGAGGGCCATGGCCACGCCCGAGAAGAACAGGATGGCGATGTACGGGGTGCGGAAGATGCCGTGGAGCCGCACCAGGGGGGCCGGGAGCTGGTGACGGTTCCCCATGGAGAAGGCCAACCGGGAGATCCCCAGGATGCCGGCGTTGGTGGCCACCACCAGGATGGAGGCGGCCAGCACTGCCACCCAGGGGGCCATGAGGTCGTTCAGGGCCACGCGCAGGGACACGGCATGGCTCCGGAATTCCACCGCCGGAAGGTTCGACGCGACGCCGGCCACCGGATCCGAGAACCACTGGGTGGCCAGGTCCTGCGGCCGCATGGCGGACAGCGCCGCCATGGAGATTCCCACGTACATCACCAGGGCGGAGGCCACGGCCAGCAGCATGGCGCGGGGCATGCTCCGGCCGGCGTCGCGCGCCTCCGCGGCCATCTGGGAGACCGATTCCAGGCCAATGTAGGCGATCATCCCGATGGAGACGCTGTACACGAAGGCGTTCGAGGAGGGCCAGGCCCCCGGCCCGCCCGCCCGGGCGTACCCGGCCAGGGTCCCGAAGTTGAGGAGCAGCGCGATCCCCAGGACCAACAGGGTCGCCTGCGTCACCAGGTCCACGGCGCAGAATGCCAGGTTCACGCCGGAGGTGGCCCGCACCCCGACCACGTTCAGGACCATCAGGATGCAGATCACCGCCATGGCCACCCAGGTGGCGGCCTGGTGCGATCGCTTCAGGAGGGGGAAGAAGTAGGCCAGATAGGAAGGCACCGTGAGCGCCGAGATGGCGATGATGACGATGTAGTCCAGCATGAGGGCCCAGCCGGCCACGAAGCTGGCCAGGTCGTTCAGGCCCCGGCGGGCGAAGGTGGAGGCGCCGCCGGCCTCGGGGATCATGGTGGATCCCTCGGCGTAGGTGAGGGCGGTGAAGAGGAAGAGGAGGCCGGCGGTGGCCAGGGCCAGGGGGGTGGCGCCCAGAGCGTACACGGCGGTGATGCCCAGGGCGTAGTAGAGGGACGAGCCGAGGTTGCCGTACCCGATGCTGTAGAGGGCGCCGACCCCCAGGACCTTGCGCAGGCCGCGGACGCGACGGGCGCGGGGCGGGCGCACCACGCGGTCCCCCAGGGGGAGGCCGTGAGGCGTCCGGGTGGGCCGGTACACCTCGTACGATGGTTCGACGACGGGGGGCTGAGCCATGCGTTGCCTTCCCGGGGAAGACTTCCCCTGAAGCAACAAAAGAGAAACCGGTACGCCGGCTTCTCTTTCCGGGGAGGGCCAGGGGACGGGCGCGAGCCGAAAGCTACTCCCAGCCGTGCCCCGTGTCAAGGGGGAAAGGGGCGTGTGTTTTCAGAGAGTTACCCGGTTTCAAGGGCGAACGGGCGAGGCGGCCTCGAGGGGTGATCAGGCGTTCTTGAGGGCGATGGTCTCCACGATGTTGGCCACGTCCTCGCACCGGTCCGTGGCCGTCTCCAGGGTCTCGTAGATCTCCTTCCACTTGATGACTTCGAGTGGGGGCGCGCCCTCGTCGAAGAGGGCGGCGATGGCTTCGCGCGAGGCGTTGTCCGCCTCGTTCTCCAGCCGGTTGATCTCCACGCAGTGCTCCTGCACGTGCTCGAACTGCGGCATGTGCTCCACGGCCTTCACGATCTGGTCGGCGCAGCGGCCGATGAGGTCCGCCAGGCGGCGCGCGGCCGGCGTGGCCTGCTTCACCTTGTACATGACCAGCCGGGACCCGGAGGCCTCGATCATGTCCATCACGTCGTCCAGGGCGGTGGCCATGCTGTGGATGTCCTCGCGGTCGATG
>DASPOZ010000492.1:0-10217 GCA_035625755.1 Candidatus Sulfotelmatobacter sp. | reverse complement strand
GTCCAGGCAGGCGCCGAAGATCCGCTGGTGGGCGGGCCGGTAGAGGTAGTGGGGGGCCTTCAGGACCTCCAGGGCCCGGTAGAGGGCCTCCTTGTCCTGGAGGATGGCCCCCAGGACGGCCATCTCGGCCTCCAGATTCTGCGGCGGGACGTGACCGGCGGCCACGGCGGGTTCCGCGGGCATGTGCGGGAACCTCCGGGAGAGGGCCCGTGGGAGAGGGCGACGAGCTGGCGGCTCCCGCGTCAGGCGGCGCGGACGACCGAGACCTGAAGCTCGGCGCTGACCTCGGGGTGGAGGCGCACGGGCACCGTGGAATCGCCCAGGACTTTGATGGGCTCCGCCAGGACGATGCGCCTGCGGTCCACCACGATCCCCTGGGCCCCGAGGGCCTCCGCGATGTCCTGATTGGTGACCGACCCGTAGAGCTTGTCCAATTCGCCGGCCCGGCGGGCGATGGTGCACCGCACCCCGGCGATCTTCCGGGCCAGCTCCTCGGCCTGCTGGCGCAGGCGGCCCTCGCGCTTCCTGGCCTGGCTCTGCAGCCCCTGCAGCGCCCGGAGGTTCCCCGCCGTAGCCACCGCGGCCCAGCGCTGGGGCAGGAGGAAGTTGCGGGCGTAGCCGGCAGCCACCTCCACCTCCTGGCCGGCCCTCCCGAGTCGATCCACGTCGGTCAACAAGATCACACGCATCGCACGACTCCGTCAGCCGTCAGGGGCGGCGGCCCCACACGACGGTCTCGCCGGCCGGGGCCGGCCGTTCAGCGCGCGGTGCCCGAGGAACGCGGCGCGTCCAGCCGCCGGAAGGCCACCCAGACATCGAAGACCCCCACCGCGATGGTGCCCGTCACCACGAGCAGCGTGAGGGGCGGCCAGACCACCGCCACCAGAGCGGCCAGCCACCGGATGTACCAGGGGAACTCCAGGCGCCGGAAGAAGAACCCCACGATGGAGAGCCCCTGGAGGAAGTAGAGCGCCAGGATCACCAGCAGCGCGTTGAGCCCGAGCAGGCGCCAGGGCCCCCAGGGGGCCAGGGCGGCCGCGCCGGCGCCGATGAAGGCCCACACCATCCCCTCGGGCAACGTCCAGGTGAAGGCCGGGGTGCCTGTGCCCACCGTCCGGGCCGCCAGGACCATGGCCAGCGCAGAGATGGCGGCCGCGGCCAACAGGTTGCCCGCGGCCAGCAGGCCTGGCAGGGCCCTCCCGGCGAAGACGCGCAGGGTGCCCGCGGCCTCCCCCGCCGCCAGGTCTCCCTGGGCCCCCAGGCTCTCGTAGAACTGCTGCGCGTCCTGCAGGTTTCCGTCGATCTCGGTCCGGACCTCTTGATAGGCCGGGCCGAGCCCGTCCAACCCTCCCGCCCGGACCCCGAGGCCCAGGATGAAGGCCGCGCACAACGAGGCCGCGCCCAGGACCACCGTCCATTCCAGGCCCACGTTGTGCCGGAGGCACAGGCCCAGCACCAGGGCGGGGACGCCGATCTCCAACACGAAGGCCAGGGCGGCGGCCCCCGGCATGTGCGCTGCGGCCACCACGGCCGCGGCGAGCCCCACCATCGGCACACCCACCCGGACCCCCTGCCGGATGGCCACCAGCACCATCGGGACCGGACAGATCAGGACGGCCGGGTTGAACCGGAGCCTGAGCGTGGACCCGGCCGCGAAGAGCGCCACCGCCACCACGGCCGCGAAGGCGGCCTCCCCCAGGGCCCGAGCCCAGGGGATCCCGGCCCCCGCCGGCTCCCGAGCCGCATCCATCATCGTCCCCGCGCCACCGCCATGGCGGCTAGCCCAGGTCGGCCGCGAAGGGGAGGAGCGCGATGCTCCGGGCCCGCTTGATGGCTGCCGTGAGCTGCCGCTGGTGCACCGCACAGTTGCCCGAGGTGCGCCGGGGAATGATCTTCCCCCGGTCGGTGACGAAGTTCCGCAGGCGGCGGACGTCCTTGTAATCCACCACCAGCACTTTGTCCACACAAAACTTACAGACCTTGTGGCGTCGGAACGTCTTGCGCTTCTTCAGCATCGATCTTTCCACCCGATGAAGGCGGGACCCCCGGGGGGCCCGTTAGAAAGGTACCTCTTCGTCCGTCGGGGCGGGCCGCGGGGGCTCTTCCTCGGCCGCCGGGCCGGCGCCCGGGGCGGGCCGGGCGTCCAGGAACTGCACGCGGTCCGCCACCACCTCGTGCTTGGATCGCTTCTGGCCCTCGGGCGTCTCCCAGGACCGTTGCGAGAGCCGCCCCTCCACCAGCGTCTGGCGGCCCTTCTTCAGGTACTCGGCGCACGTCTCCGCCTGCTTGCCCCACACCACGATGGTGATGAAGCAGACCTCGTCCCGCCGCTCGCCCGCCTGGGTGGTGTACGAACGGTTGACGGCCAAGTCGAAGTTACAGACCGGAGATCCGGCCGGCGTGTACCGCAGTTCCGGGTCCCGGGTCAGGCGCCCGAGGAGGATGACCTTGTTGAAGTCCGCCATCAGACCGTGGTGTCAGCGGGCGGTGGGGCTTCGCCGGCCCGCTCGCCCGGCTTGCGCCGCGGCGGGGGGGGCGGGGCGCTGGCCCGTGGATCCGCCCGCACCGTCAGCACCTTGAGGATCGGCTCCGTCACCCGGCAGTGCCGGTCCACCTCGGCCGCCAGGGCGGCCGGCCCGTCCACCTTCAGGAGGACGTAGTGGGCCTCGCGGCGCCTGCGCACCTCGTAGGCCAGGCGCTTCTTGCCCCACTTCTGGACCTCCTGCACCGCCCCGTTCAGGCGGCCCACGATCTCGCGGACCCGGTTGATCTCCCCGTCCACCGCCTCATCGCTGAGGGCGGGCTCCAGCACCACGATCACCTCGTACTGCGGCACCTGATCACCTCCTCACGTTGTTCCCGTGCCCTCGCCCGCCGCGGGCCAGGGATTGAACCGGTTCATGGCCGCGGCCGGGCCACCGGCCAGGACCGCCTCCACGGCCTCGGCCGCCCGCGCCTCCGCCCCCCGCAGGGCCTCGGCCTCGGGGCCCGCCGGCGCGGCCAGGACGTACGTGACCGCATCTTCGCCTGTGGGCCGGCCGATACCCACCCGCACCCGCAAAAAGCTCAGATCCCCCACGGCCTCCCCGATGGACCGGATCCCCCGGTGGCCCGCGTCCCCGCCGCCGGCCGTGACCCTCAGACGGCCCACCGCAAGGTCCAGGTCATCTTGGATCACGACCAGGCGGTCCGGCTCGAGCCCCAGCACCGCCAGCCACGCGGCCACCGGCGCCCCGCTACAGTTCATGTACTCCTGCGGCTGGATGAGCACCGTGGGCCGACCCTCCACAACGGCCCGCGCCCACAGGGCCCCGCGCGCCGGCCCCCGGAATGCCACGCCAGACGCGGCCGCCAGCACCGCCACCACCCGGAAGCCCACATTGTGCCGGGCGGCGGCGTAACTCGGGCCCGGGTTCCCCAGCCCCGCGATGAGCCAGGCAGCCTCCGGCAGAATGCCGATGCCCCCTCCCGGGGCCCGCACCAGGCCCCGCTGCTACTCCTTGCCCTTCTTTTCGGGCTCCCGGACCTTCTTCTCGGGTTCCTTCTTGCCCTTCTCTTCGGCGGGGGCCGCCGCCGCTGCCTCCTCCTTGCCCTCCCGCTTGGTGAGGACCTCGGGTTCCGCCGGGGCCGCCTCGGCCACCGCCGGGGCCGCTTCCTCCTCCGCCGCCGGGGCCGTCACGGCGACCACGGCCCGGCCGCCGTCCCCCAGCACCCGCACCCCCTCGGGCACCGGGAGATCGCGCACGTGGAGGGCGTCGCCGAGGTCGAGGGCGGAGATGTCCACGCGGATGGCCTGTGGGATGGCCAGGGGTAGACACTCCACCGCGACCTCGCGGAGGTGCCACTCCACCAGGCCCCCCTTGGCCTTCCCCACGGGCACCCCGTCCAGCTCGAGGGGGACCTCCACCTTGATCTTTCGCTCCAGGGAGATCTCGAGGAAATCCGCGTGCAGCACGCCGCCCCGCACGGGATCGATCTGGACCTCTTTCAGCAACACCGTGCGCGCGGCCCCGCCGTCCCCGCCGGCCAGCGAGAGGTGCACGATGACGTTGCCCCGCCCCTGGGCCACCAGGAGGGCCGCCAGATCCTTCTGTTTCACGGCCACCGGGACCGGCGCGCCCGAGCCCCCGTAGACGATGGCCGGGATCTGCTGCGCCGCGCGCAGCCGCTTGGCCACCCCTTTGCCGATGCCCGGCCGCACCACACCTTCCAAGTCCACGAACGCCATCGCTAGCCCCCCCGTCTCGTGATCCGCCCGGCCCGCCCCTAACAGGCTGCTGAAAAAGGCCCATCTGCGGCGTTGGCGCGCTCGCGCGGCGCTGCGACGTACGGACCCAGTACGCCTCGCACCTCGCTGCGCGCGCCGCCTTGCACCTGGGCCTTTTTGAGCAGCCTGGGCAAAAGAGAGTTCTTCAACATCCTGCTACACGAAGAGGGAACTGACCGACGTCTCCCCGTGAATGCGCTTGATGGCCTCGCCCAGGAGGGGGGCCACGGTGCGCACGGTGATCTTCTTGCCGGCGCGCGGCTCCTGGAGGGGGATGGTGTTGGTCACCACCACCTCCTCCAGGACCGATGTCTCGATCCGTTCGATGGCCGGGCCCGACAGCACCGGGTGGGTGCAGCTCGCGAAGATGCGCTGCGCCCCGGCTTCCTTGAGGGCCAGGGCCGACTGGACCATGGTCCCCGCCGTGTCGATGATGTCGTCGATGATGATGGCATCCTTGCCCTGGACGTCGCCGATGACGTGCATCACCTTGGCCACGTTGGGCCCGGTGCGCCGTTTGTCGATGAAGGCCAGCGAGGCGTCCAGGCGTTTGGCGAAGGCCCGCGCCCGCTCCACGCCCCCGGCGTCCGGCGAGACCACCACCAGGTCCGCCGAGGCCCAGGACCGCTCCTTGAAGACCTGCAGCAGGACCGGGGCGGCGAAGAGGTGGTCCACCGGGATATTGAAGAACCCTTGGATCTGCCCGGCGTGCAGGTCCATGGCGAGCAGCCGGTGCGCCCCCGCGGCCGCGATGAGGTCCGCCACCAGCTTGGCGCTGATGGGGACGCGAGGCTGCACCTTGCGGTCCTGCCGGGCGTAGCCGAAATACGGCATCACGGGGGTGATCCGCTGGGCCGACGCCCGCTTGAGGGCGTCGATCATGATGAGGAGTTCCATCAGGGTGTGGTTCACCGGGGCGCAGGTGGGCTGCACCACGAAGACGTCCGCCCCCCGCACGTTCTCGTTGATCTGGACGAACACCTCCCCGTCCGAAAACTGCGAGACCTCCGCCTCGGCCAGGGGGGTCCCCAGGTAGTCGGCGATCTCCTGGGCCAGGCTGGGGTTGGCGTTCCCCGTGAACAGGACTAGCTTTCCCGCCGTCACGTGCTCACCGTCCGAGTCCCTCCCTTGGGGGGACGCAAGCCGCAGGGGCCCGCCCGGGGCAGTCCGCAGCCCCCGCCGCTTCCCGGCGATCCTGCCCGATCACCCTGCGGCGGCCCGCCGGGCCAGCCGGCCACGTCGCCCCCGCGCCCATGGTTGCCGGGCCAGGATTCGAACCTGGATAACGAGATCCAAAGTCTCGCGTCCTGCCGTTGGACGACCCGGCATCCGTGTGATCCCCGGCGTCCGCGCTGGGGCCGATGCGGGAGCCCTCAGTCCGGCGCGGCGCCCGGCCGCGCCGCGGGCCCGCCGGGATCGTGTTGCGGGGCCGGATCGCGGGCGGCTTCGGCATCCAGGATCGGGTTCCCGGCCAGCGTCCGGCAGACGATGGGCCGGGCGCCCACGGCCGCCACCCGCGCCGCCACCCGATCCGCCCCATCCCGGGACTCGGTCAGGCCGAAGAGGCACGCACCGCTGCCGGACAGGAGCGCGGGACTGGCACCGGCCTCGATCAGCACCGCTTTCAACTCGGCCAACCGGGGGAAAGAAGGCAGGACCGCGTCTTCCAGGCGGTTGAACGCCAACTCGAAGGCGCGGGACATTTCCCCCCGCGCGACCGAGGCCATGATATTAGGCATGCGCTCCCCCGGTGTCAACGGCAAAGTGAGTCTCCCGTAGGCCCACGCGGTGGAGACGGCGAAGCCCGGATCCACCAGCACCGCCCAACGTTGCGGCGCCGGGCCGGCCGGCCGGATACGCTCGCCGCGCCCCTCGGCCCAGGCGAACCCGGACGAGAGGAAGAATGGTACATCGCTTCCCAGGGAGGCGGCCAGGCCGGCCAGCGCCTCCGTCGAGAGCGGGCCCCCGGACAGCAGGTTGAGCCCCCAGAGCACGGCGGCGGCGTTACTCGATCCACCCCCCAGCCCCCCCCCGGGCGGGATCCGCTTGGTGAGGTGGATATGGGCCCCGCCGGGGGACGTCGCCGCGAAGAACCGCGCCGCAGCGCGCACCGCCAGGTTGTCCTGCCCGGCCGGCACCGGGATCCCCTCCGCCGCGAGGCCGATGCCGGCCCGCCGCCGCTCCAGCCGCAACGCGTCCGCCAGGTCCACCACCTGCATCAGCGTGGTGATTTCGTGATACCCATCGGGGCGGCGACCCCACACCTCCAGGCAGAGATTGATCTTGGCCGGAGAGACCAGCGTGACGGACCGCACGGGCCGGTGCCTTAGCGAGGGTGCGCGGCGTCCAGGTCCACCACGCGCACGTCGCCGGCCGGGATCGCCAGGGAGAAGATTCCGCCCTCCACCGGGGGGTTCAACTCCACGCTGCGGTAGGCCAGGTCCACCCAACCCGCGCCCGGCTGCT
This sequence comes from Candidatus Sulfotelmatobacter sp., assembly GCA_035625755.1. Classification (GTDB taxonomy): domain Bacteria; phylum Methylomirabilota; class Methylomirabilia; order Methylomirabilales; family DASPOZ01; genus DASPOZ01. The sequence continues at coordinate 3,484 of DASPOZ010000492.1, read as the reverse complement.
CCAGGTGCAGGCGGTGGGGGAAGGCGCGCCCGCCCACCCACCGCGGGTCCTCGAAGCGGAAGGTGAAGACCGGGCCGGCAGCGGTGCGCAGCTCCCCGCCGGCCACGCCCCCGCCGGCATCCAGGCGGAGACGCTGCCAGAAGGGCCCCGCCGCCGACTCGGCCACGAACTCCGCCCCGTCCGGTTCCACGCGGGACCGCGGGTCGGCGCTCTCGAACGGGAGCGGGGGCAGGCCGGCCAGCAGGCGGACGAGATGGCGGGGCTCCACGGCCACCCCCGCCAGCGCCGCCACGGCGCCGGCCGAGGCGCGGCCGTGGGCGAACTCCCTCGTGGCCAGGGAGTAGATGGCCAGGCGGTCCCCATCGGCCGCCAGGATCAGCGCCGACGCCCCGCCGAACTGGAGCGTCTCCAGGCGCAACTTGTCCGGCAGCGCCAGCACGGCGGCCTCGCGGAACCGCTCCTGCTGGCCGGCGCGCTCCAGGCGCACGTCCGCCAGGCCCCGCAGCGTCCGCACGGCCCCCTCGGCGGCCTCCAGCGCCGCGGCGGCCTCGGCTGGCGCGATGGGGGTGGGGGGGAGCGTGACGGGCGGGGCCGAGGGGGCGCAGGCCGCGGCGGCCAGGGTGAGGACGGCCAGCGCCGCGGCGACGCCGCGGCGCGGGTTCATCGCGCTTCGCGGGACAGCCGGTCTCGCGCCTCGCGCAGCTTGCGCTGGACGTCCGGGTTGGAGGCGTCCAGTTCCAGGGACCGCTCCCATTCGCCGATGGCCTCGCGGACCATCCCCTTGGCGAAGTAGGCGTCGCCCAGGTGCTCGCGGATGGTGGGGTCCTCCTTCTTGGCGAACGCGACGGCGCGCTTGAGCTCTGTCAAGGCGTCGTCCACCCGACCGAGCTTGAAGTACGCCCAGCCCAGCGAATCGATGAAGGCCGCGTTCTGCGGCTCCAGGGCCAGCGCCCGCTGGATCAGACTCACCGATTCCTCCAGCTTCACCCCGGCCTCGGCGAACATGTACCCCAGGTAGTTCAGGGCGTCGGCGTGGTCCGCCTTCAGGGCCAGGACGCGGCGGAAGCTCTGCTCCGCCCGGTCGGGCTTTTTGTTCCGCTCGTAGGCGGCGCCGAGCTGGTACAGGTAGGAGGGATTCTCGGGCTCCAGGGCCACGGCCTTCTCCAGGCTCGTGGCGGCCTCGGCGTAATCCTTCTTCTGGAGGTAGGCGAGGCCCATGAGGTAGGGGACGTTGCCCTCGCGGGGGCGCAGCGTGGCCAACTCGCCGAAGATGGTCAGGGCGTCCTGGAACTGGTCGCGCTGGGTGTAAATGTACCCGCGGTGCATCAGCGCATCGGTGTACCGGGGGTCGTCGCGTTCGACCTGCTCCAGCTCCTTGAGGGCCTCGTCGTACCGTTTGAGGTCCTCCAGCGTGACCCCCAGGGCGTACCGGGCCTCCCCGTGCTTGGGGTTCGCCGCCAAGACCTGGCGGAAGAGGGCCAGCGCCTCGTCGGTCTGCTTCCGCTCCGCCAGGATCAGGCCGAGCCGCGTCTGCAGGTCGGGATTCTCCGGATCGCCTTGGAGCAGGGCGCGGTACTGCTCGACGGCCCCGGCGAGGTCTTCCTGCCGGAGCATGATCTGGGCCAGGCGGGCCCGGAACTCGCGGTTCTCGGGATCCCCCTGGATGGCGCGTTCGTACGTCTGCCGCGCCTCCTGGAGCTTGCCCTGCGCCTCGTAGGTGAGGGCCAGCCCCACCACGGCCTGGTCGAAGTCCGGGTCCCGGGCCAGCGTTTCCTCGAAGGCGCGGCGGGCCGCATCGTAGTCCTTCTCCTCGAAGTAGAGCCGCCCGAGATTGTAGCGGGCCTGGCTGGATGTCGGGTCCCGCTGGAGGGCCTGCCCGAAGACCTGGATGGCGTCGGCCGTCCGCTTCGCCTCCATGAACAGGCTGCCCAGGGCTACGTAGGCCTCCACCCTCCCCGGCTCCAGCGCGAGGACCTTGCGATACTGCTCCTCCGCGGCCTTGAAATTCCGCAGCCCCTGGTATGCGGCCGCCATGAGGATGAGCGTGGGGACGTGATTCGGCTCCTGCGCCAGCACGTCCTCGCCGGCCCGGATGGCGCCGGCGAAGTCCCCCTTCCGCAGGAAGAGGGAGACGAGTTCGGTGCGGAGCGGGAAGGCGTTCGGGTCGTAGCGCAAGGCGTCCCGCAGCCAGCGGATGGCCCCATCCATGTCGCCCCGCTTCTCCGCCAGGATGCCGCGCGCGTAGCGGTAGTACGCCTCCTGGTTGATCCGCGCCATGCGCGGGTCCGGCCCAGGTCCCGCCTGGGGCCAGGCGGGCGGCGCAGCGGACGACATCAGCAAGACCGCGAGGAACAGGACGGAACGACCGGGACGCTGCATGTGAGAGGCCTCCGGCGACACGGCACGGTCAACGGCCAGCAACGATGGTAGCCTAACAGGCAACCCGCCCCCAGTCAACGACCCGAACGACCGTTCGGCCGTTCGGTGGTTCGGTGGTTCGGCCGTGCGACACACGAGGTGTCGGCCGCCGAGCGGGGCGAGGGGCTAGAGGCCGGACCCCGCGGTGGTTTCCGCCGGAGACCCCCCTGAGCCACCGAACGACCGAACAACCGAACGCCTTCTTCAGGGCCGGGCGGGCGCGCGCAGGCGTTCGCCGATGGCGGCCCACAACTCGCGGGTCCCCTCCCCGGTGACGGCCGAAAAGGGGATGGCCAGCCCCGGATCGGCCAGGGACAACGCCTGAGCGATCCGGGCGATCAGCCGGCCGCGCTCGCCGCGGCCCACCTTGTCCACCTTGGTGAGGACGGGGATCCAGGGGAGCTGGGCTTCATCCAGCAGGCCCCGCATCTCCAGGTCCCGGCCGGTGGGCTCGTGCCGGATATCCAATAAGAAGATGACGCCCTGCAGTTCGGGCCGGCCGCGGAGATACCCCTCCACCAGCCCACCCCAGGTCTCGCGCAGGCCCTTGGGGGCGGCGGCATAGCCGTAGCCCGGCAGGTCCACGAGGTAGGCCTCGCCGTCGACCCGGAAGAAGTTGATCAGGCGCGTGCGCCCCGGGGTCTTGCTGGTGGCGGCCAGGCCCTTCCGCCCCACCAGCCGGTTCAGGAGGGAAGACTTGCCCACGTTGGAGCGGCCCGCGAAGGCGATCTCCGGCAGCCCGTCGCGCGGGAACTGCGCCGGCGCCGCCGCGCTCACCACGAACTCCGCCCGCCTCGCTCTCACGGTGCGCCCCACCATCCGGATGCGGTGCCGCGGAAGATCCCGTGCCCGAGCCCCCCTCGACCAGATTGCTGAAGAATTCGTTCTTGCCCAGGCTGCTCAAAACGGCCCAGGTGCAAGGCGGCGCCCGAAGTGCCGAGTGAGGCGTACGCCGGGTACGCCGCAGCGAGCGCACGAGGGCGCCAACGCCGCAGATGGGTCGTTTTCAGCAGCCTCCTACTGGCGCCCCAATTCTTTCAAGGCGCGGTCCACGAAGCGGCGGTCG
>DASPOZ010000491.1:0-14709 GCA_035625755.1 Candidatus Sulfotelmatobacter sp. | reverse complement strand
CCCGCCTCTCTGACCTCGTAGGTCTTTCCGTTCGGATGCCAAGCCTCCCATCTTTCCGGCCCTCCAGCCGTGCCTTGGGGCATCCCCCGGTTCGCCTGGGGAGGTCCTGCCCCGGAGACCGCCTGCCTATATTTATGATTGGGGAGAACGCGGAGGCCGATGGGGCGGCAGCGCCCCACCCGTTCCCCTCGAAGCCCCGCGCCGCCGCTCGCCGAGGCCGGAGGCGGGCGGGAAATCTCTTTGGTGCCAGCTACTTATTGTCGGTGCAAAACATGCACGGGGCGATTTCTGCTGGCACCTCGGTTGCTCATCCTGTTGCCTGGATCAGCATGTTCAGACCGTTCCGCGTCGGGACGTGGTTGGGAGACGATCGATGGCTCCTTTGCTCCACAGCATTGCGCCGGTCACGCCCACGATGACCGTGCAGCAGGCGATGACCCGATATCCGGAGACCTACCACGTCTTCCACCGGTTCCGCATGGACGGGCCGTGGGAGGCGGAGCGTTCCATCGAGGCGGTGGCCGCCGCCCACGGGAGGGATCTGGCGGCGTTCCTGGAGGCGCTCAACGGCGCCGTGTGCGCGGCGCGGCACGGAAGCCCGGTGGCGGCCAACTGACGGCCCCGGTGCATTCCGGCTTCCCGGCCGCACCGAGGGTCCCGCAGCGGCAACCGGCCGCGGGTGATTCCCGGGAGGGCGAGATGGTGGTGGCGGACCGGATGCAGCGCGATGTGATCACCATCGATCGGGATGCCTCGCTGCGCCGCGCGCGGCGGGTGATGGAGAACCACCGCATCCGCCACCTCCCGGTGGTGGAGGACCGCCGGCTGGTCGGCATCCTGACGGACCGGGACATCCGCCAGGCCGCCCCCTCCGCCGTCAGCAGCCTCAGCTCCCGCGAGCGCGATGAGTTCATGGACTACGTGCGCGTGGGCCAGGTGATGACCCGCCGGATCATCAGCGTAAGCCCCGGCACGTCCCTGGCGGAGGCCGCGCGGCTGCTGCTGCGGTACCGCATCGGGTGCCTGCCGGTGGTGGACGACCACTACCTGGTGGGCATCGTGACCACGTCTGACCTGGTGGGCGTCCTGGGGCAGATCCTGGGCGCGGACGGCGAGGAGGGCCGGGTGGAGGTGGACCTGCCGGACGAGCCTGCGAGTGTGGTGGCGCTGCTGGAGATCGCCGGGGCCCACCAGGCCCGCATGATGAGCCTGGTGAACCTGCCGGTGGGGGAGGGGATCGCGGCCCGCGCGCTCCTCCGGATCCAGGGTGACCCGGCGGTGCTCTGCGCGGCCCTGGGGGCCGCCGGTTTCCGCGTGGCGTTCCGCCCGGGCGAGCGGGAGATGGATGGGCTGATCCTGGAACACCTGGGAAGGAGCTAAGGGGCGGGCCGCTGAAAAAGGCCCATCTGCGGCGTTGGCGCGCTCGGGCGCTCGCTGCGGCGTACGCGGAGTACGCCTCCGACCCACCTTCGGTGGGTACCCCGCCATCGCGCGCCGCCTTGCACCTGGGCCTTTTTGAGCGGCCCGCGGAAACGCCTGGGGATGAAACGGGCTGCCGCCGGCGGGCCGGGCGCGTCCGGCGGCATCGGGAGTGACCCATGGCCTTGACGGTGGAGGCGATCCAGCGGTTCCTGGAGAGGGGGTACGGGCCCGGCGTGCGCGTCACGGATGTCCGCTCCCTAAGCTCCACGGCGGGCCCCGACGCCGGCCTCAAGGGTTTCGGCTACGGCGAGCCGATCCAGGTGGATTTCGAGGTGGCCGGCGCGTCCCACTCCTTCGTCCTCTCCACGCTCCGCCCCGGCCCCTTCGGCCACGACCACCCGGCCGACCGCGCCCAGGTCCTGCTCTGGAGCTTCGACGCCTACCGGCGCCTCCCGCGCCACGTCCAGCCGGTGGACGTGGGGTACGTGGACGCCGGGGGGAACCTGCATTCCGCGGCCGGGGCCGCCGAGTACTTCCTGCTGATGGAAAGGGCGGCCGGCGAGCCCTACGCCCGCCATCTGGAGCGCGTGCGGCGGGAGGGCCGCCTGGCCGCGGGAGACGTGGAGCGCGCCGCGGCCCTGGCCGAGTACCTGGCCGCGATCCACGCCCTGCCCGGCCCCGATCCCGCCCTCTACGACCGGCGCCTGCGGGACACGCTGGGGATGGGCGAAGGCATCCTGGGCGTGCTGGACAGCTACCCGGCGGACTTCCCGCTGCTCCCCCGGAAGCGCCAGCGCACCGTGGAGGAGGGCTGCATCGCCCTGCGCTACCGCCTCAAGGAGATGGCGGGGCGCCTCCGCCAGGTCCACGGGGACTTCCACCCGTGGAACATCCTGTTCGGGGAGGGGACCGAATTCCGCCTGCTAGATCGCAGCCGGGGCGAGTGGGGCGAGCCGGCGGACGACGTGGCCGCGCTCTCCATCAACTACGTCTTCTTCGCGCTGCTGGAGTGCGGGCGGTTCGGCGGGCCGTTCGCGGACCTCTTCGAGGCGTTCTACGAGACCTACCTGCTCCGGACGGGGGACACGGACCTCTTCCGCGCCCTGCCCCTCTTCTACATCTTCCGCGGCCTGGTCATCGCCAGCCCCCTCTGGTACCCGACGCTGTCGGAGGACGTGCGCGGCAAAGTGCTGCGGTTCGTGGAGGCCATGCTCGGGACGGAGGAGTTCGAGCACCGGGAGTTGAACACGTACCTCGGCGCCGAGGAGCCTTCCCCCTGGGGGCCCCTCTCCGAGGCGGCGGACGATGAGGTGGAGGACGGCGGCTGAGGGGCGGACACGGAGCAGCACGATGCTGGAAAACTCTCTTTTGTTCAGGCTGCTCAAAAAGGTCCAGATGCAAGGCGGCGCGCGATGCGAGGCGCGAGGCGTACATGGGCCGTACGTCGCAGCGCCGCGCGAGCGCGCCAACGCCGCAGATGGGCCTTTTTCAGCAGCCTGTTAGGGGTGGAGATGGCCTGGGCGATCTGGATCACGGGACTTCCGGGCAGCGGCAAGACGACGGTGGCGCAGGGGGCCGCGGCGCTGGCGGCCGCGGCGGGACGGCGGGTGCGGACCCTCGAGCTGGATGCCATCCGCGAACTGGTCACGCCGGAGCCGACGTACAGCGAGGAGGAGCGGGATGTCCTCTACCGGGCGCTGGCGGTGATGGCGTCGCTGGTGGTGGAGGCCGGGGGCAATGTGATCGTGGATGCCACCGCCAACCGCCGGGCCTACCGCAACCTGGCCCGGCGCCTGATCCCGCGGTTCGGCGAGGTGTACGTGCATTGCCCCCCGGAGGTATGCCGCAGGCGTGAGGCAGGCCGGATCGGGGGGCATGCCCCGGCCCACATCTACGAGCGGGCCGATCGGTTCGGGGCGCCGGTCCCGGGCGCCCGCGTCCCCTACGAGCCGCCGGAGGCGCCCGACCTCGTCATCGACAGCGCCACGGTGAGTCCCGGGGAGGCGGCCGCGCGGGTGTGGGCGCTGGTGGAGCGGCTGGAGGCGCCCGACCTGTGGCGCGCGGCCGTCCTCTGGAGGTCCGGCTCGGCCGCACCCGGCCGTGACGTCGGCGGCGGCTGAAAGGGCCCCGCGACGAATGGCGTTCGGGCGTTCGCCGGGAGGGCGGCCTGTCCGATGCCGGAGCGATCCCCGGCCGTCCGGCGGCTCATGGAGGGAAGGGGAAGGCGGGACTGCGGAACGGCGGAGCGAGGTCAGACATGGTTGAGATCCGGGTCCACGGCCGGGGCGGCCAGGGCGCGGTGATCGCCTCGAAGACGCTGGCCGCCGCGCTCTTCGCCGAGGGCAAGGACATCCAGGCCTTTCCCGCCTTCGGTGTGGAACGGCGGGGCGCGCCGGTGACCGCCTTCGTTCGGGCGGATGACCGGCCCATCCTGCTGCGCTGCGAGATCCGCGAGCCGGACCATCTGATCGTCCTGGATCCCACGCTGCTGGAGGTCGTGAACGTCACGCAGGGCCTCCGGCCGGGGGCCTGGATCGTCGTCAACACGCCGGACCCGCCCGCCAAGGTCCCGCTCCCACCGGACTTCAGACTGGCCGTGGTGGATGCCAGCGCCATCGCCCGCGCCCACCGCCTGGGCCCCCCCAACGCCCCCATCGTGAACACGGCCATCCTGGGCGCCCTTGCGGCGGCCACGGGCCTGGTGGGCCTGGACGCCGTGGTGCGGGCCATCCGCGAGACGGTGCCGGCCCGCGCCGAGGAGAACGTGGCCGCCGCGCGCGCGGCCGCGGCCGCCGTGCGCTCGGGCGCCGGCGCGGGGGCCGCGCGCGAGGCGCCGCCCGCGGCGCACGAGCCGCCGCGGCTGGTGTGGGGCCCCGGCCCCCGCGTGGCCGCGTCCGTCGGCTCCATGGCCTGGAACCGCACCGGCGCCTGGCGCAACCTGGTACCGGTGCACCGGGACCGGCCCGCCCCCTGCGGCTTCGCCTGCCCTGCGGGGGCCGACGTGCGCGCGATCCTGGCCCTGGCGGCCGCGCGCAGATGGCAGGATGCCCTGGACCTCCTGCGGGCCGCCAACCCGATCCCCGGCGTCACCGGGCGCGTGTGCCCGCATCCGTGCGAGGCGGCGTGCAACCGGGGCGGCCTGGACGGGCCGGTGGCCGTGGGCGGCATCGAACGTTTCCTGGCGGACCGGGGGGAGTTCCGCCGCATCCCCGCCGAGACCTCCCGGTGCCGGACGGCGCGCGTGGCCGTGGTGGGGGCGGGGCCGGCCGGCCTCTCGGCGGCGTACCAGTTGGCGCGCCTGGGCTACCCGGTGACCGTCTACGACGGGCGGGAGCTGCCCGGCGGGCTGCTCCGCTACGGGATCCCGGCATACCGCCTGCCGCGCACCGTCCTGGACCGCGAACTCGCTGCCCTGTTCGCCTGGGGGATCGAGTTCCGTCCCGGCCGGCGCCTGGGCGCGGGGCTCTCCTGGAGCGAGGTGGAGGGTTACGATGCCGCCTTCCTGGCCACGGGCCTCGGCGCCGCCCGCCGCCTGGGCGTTCCCGGCCAGGACGATCCCCGGGTCCTGGAGGGGCTGGCGTTCCTGGAGCGCGTGAATCGGGGTGAGACGGTGGCGGTGGGGCGCCGCGCCGTGGTGGTGGGCGGCGGCAACACGGCGGTAGATGCCGCCCGCGCCGCCCGGCGCCTGGGCGCGGCCGTGACGATCCTGTACCGCCGGACGCGGGCCGAGATGCCGGCCATCGCCGGGGAGGTGGAGGCGGCGCTGGAGGAGGGCGTGGCCATCGAGTTCCAGGCGGCGCCCACGGCCATCCGCGCGCAGGGCGGCGCCCTGGCGGCGGATGCCGTGCGCACAGAGATGGGCCCGCCCGACGCCACGGGCCGCCCGGCGCCGCGCCCGATCCCGGGGACCGAGTTCAGCGTGCCGGCGGACACGGTGATCGCGGCCGTGGGCGAGGCGGCGGACCCGGCGGGGCTGCCGCCCGGGCTGGTGGTGCGCGAGGGGCCGGCCGCGCCAGCGCCCGCCGGGACGACGCTGCCCGGCGTGTTCGTGGGGGGCGACCTGGCCACTCCGGCCGGCACCGTGGCCGCCGCCATCGGGGACGGCGCCCGGGCCGCCCGCCGGATCCACGCCTTCCTGCGGGGCGAGGAGCTGCCGGAGGAGGCCCTGCCGGGCCCCGCGGCCTTCGGGGACCTGCACCTGGACACCATCCCGTCGGTCCCGCGCGCCCCCGCGCGCCGGCTGGACCCGGCGGCGCGCCTCCGCGGGTTCGCCGAGGTGGAGCGCGGGCTGAGCCCCCGCCGGGCGGCCCGCGAGGCGGCGCGCTGCCTGCACTGCGGCGGCTGCACCGCCTGCGACCTGTGCTGGGCCCTCTGCCCGGATGCGGCCATCCTGCGCGCGGCCCCGGGCTACTGGGGGGCGGCCGTCCGCTACGCCATCGATGGCGATCACTGCAAGGGCTGTGGCATCTGCGCCGCCGAGTGCCCCCGCGGCGCCATCGTTCTGGAGCCGGTGAGATGAATGACGACTTCGCCAAGGCTCCACGGTTTCCCCTCCCCCCCTTTGCCAAAGGGGGGCCAGGGGGGATTTGCGTGCGGCGGTGGGCCCTGTTCCTCTCGGTAGGGACCGCGGGTCGAAGTCTGCGCGAACGCGCGATCGTTCGCTCGTTCGCTCGTTCTGGATCGTGGTTCCCGCCCGACCGATCTGTCGGGGGACCGCCCGGCCTTTTGAACTTCCGAGCTTCCGAACGAGAGGTTGCGCTGCAGGCGCGAGAGCCTTCCCCGTGCGGTCGCGCCTTCGGTGCACGGTTCCGGCGGCGCGGCCGAAGGGGAAGCCAGCTTGCCGCGCCGATTCGCATGCTGGAGGGGGTGCGGTGAAGCTCGTCCTGGAGGGGAACCACGCGGCGTCGTATGCGGCGCGGCTCTGCCGGGTGCGGGTGGTGGCGGCCTACCCCATCACCCCGCAGACCCAGATCGTGGAGAAGCTGGCCGAGTTCTGCGCCGACGGCTCCCTGCCGGCCCGGTTCATCCAGGTGGAGTCCGAGCACTCGGCCATGGCCGCCTGCATCGGCGCCGCCATGGCCGGCGTGCGCGCCTTCACGGCCACCTCGTCCCAGGGCCTGGCCCTCATGCACGAGCTGCTGCACTGGGCGGCCGGGGCCCGGCTGCCCATCGTGATGGTGAACGTGAACCGGGCCATGGCCCCGCCCTGGTCCATCTACGCGGACCAAACGGACAGCGTGGCCCAGCGGGACACGGGGTGGATCCAGTTCTACTGCGCCAGCAACCAGGAGGTGCTGGACACGGTGATCCAGGCCTATCGAGTCTGCGAGGCCGTGGCCCTGCCGGCCATGCTGAACCTGGACGCTTTCTTCCTCTCCCACACCTCCGAGCCGGTGGACGTGCCGGACCCGGGGGCGGTGGATGCCTACCTGCCGCCCTTCCGCCCGCGCCTCCGGCTGGACCCCGCGCACCCCCAGGCCTTCGGGGGCCTGGCGGGGCCCGAGGAGTACATGGAGCTGCGCTACGACCTGCAGCAGGCCATGGAGGGGGCCGTGGACGTGCTGGCCAAGGCCGACGCCGAGTTTCGCCTGCGCTTCGGGCGCGGCTACGGCCTCGTGGAGGCGCGCGAGACGGCGGGGGCCGACCTGGCGCTGGTGACCATGGCCACCATGGCGGGCACGGCCGCCGCCGCGCTGCCGGCGCTCCGCGCGCAGGGCGTCCGGGCGGGCCTGGCGCGCGTGCGCGTCCTGCGGCCATTCCCGGGCGGGGCGGTGCGCGAGGCGTTGCGGGGCGCGCGCCGGGTCCTGGTGCTGGACCGCAACCTGTCGCCCGGGAGCGGCGGGGTGCTGCACGCCGAAGTGCAGGCGGCCCTGGCCGGCCTGCCCGAGCCGCCGCTGGTGCTGGGGGCGGTGGCCGGGCTGGGGGGGCGGGACGTGCGGCCCGAGGGGATCGCCCAGGCGGCGGCCTGGGCCCTGGCCCCGGAGCGGCACGCGGAGGAGCGGCTGTGGCTCGGCCTGAAACGGTAGGCACGCTCCCCGCGCGCGAGCTCCTGAGCGCCGGCCACCTGGCGTGCCAGGGCTGCGGGGCGGCCCTGGCCATGCGCCTGGTGCTGAAGGCCCTGGGCCCGCGCTCGGTGGCGGTGCTGCCGGCGTCGTGCTGGTCCGTGATCAACGGGCCCATGCTCTCCTCGGCCGTGGGCGTGCCGCTCCTGCACGCCGCCTTCGAAGCGGCCGCGGCGGTGGCCAGCGGGGTGCGGGCCGGCCTGGAACTGCGCGGCCTGGGCGACGTCACGGTGATGGCCTGGGCGGGCGACGGCGGCACCTTCGACATCGGGCTGCAGGCCCTCTCCGGCGCCGCCGAACGGGACGAGGATTTCCTCTACGTGTGCTACGACAATGAAGCCTACATGAACACCGGCATCCAGCGATCCGGCGCCACCCCGTGGGGCGCGTGGACCAGCACGACGCCGGCGCCCGGCGGGAACTTCGCCCGCAAGAAGGACATCGTGGCCATCCTGGCCGCCCACAGGATCCCTTACGCGGCCACGGCCTCGGTGGCGTTCCCGGCCGACCTTCACGCCAAGGTGCGCCGGGCGGCGGAGCTCAGGGGCACGCGCTTCCTCCACCTGCTGAGCCCCTGCCCCCCGGGATGGCGCGCCGACCCGGATCAGACCGTCCGCCTGGCGCGCCTGGCGGTGGAGGCCCGCGTCTTTCCGCTCTACGAGGTGCGGGGCGGGCGCGACTACCGCCTCACGCATCGCCCTCTGGGCGTGCCCGTGGCCGAGTACCTGCGCGGCCAGGGGCGCTTCGCCCACCTAGGGCCGGACGAGGTGGCGCGGATCCAGGCCGAGGTGGATGCCGACTGGGGGCACCTGCTGGCCCGCTGCGGCCGCATCCCTCCAGCGCCCCTCCCTCGTCCCTCTCCCCAACGGGGAGAGGGTCCGGGTGAGGGGGCCGGGCCACCGGGACGAACAGGGCATCGGGAACGGGCACGGGAACGGGGACGGGAACGATAGAACAGCGGAGGAGGAGGGGAGCGCGATGGAATTCCCCAAGGAGATCACACTGAAAGACGGCACCCGGGTGACCCTCAAGGGCATGACCAGCCGCGACCGGGAGGCGCTGCACGCCTTCTTCGAGCGCCTGCCCGAGGAGGACACGAAGTTCCTGAAGGACGACGTGCGGAAGCCCGAGGTGGTGGAAACCTGGTGCCGGGACATCAACTACGGGCGCGTCTTCCCCCTGCTGGCCGAGGTGGACGGGGCCATCGTGGCGGACGCCACGCTGCACCGCCGCGCCCACGGATGGCTCCGGCACGTGGGCGAGATCCGCTTCATCGTGGACCCGGCCTTCCGCCGGAAGGGCCTGGGGACGCACCTCATCGAGGAACTGGTCCTCTATGCCATCGAGCAGGAACTGGAGAAGCTCCAGGCCGAGGTGGTGGGGGAGGAGGTGGCCGCCATGCGCGCCCTGGAGCGGTTCGGGTTCAAGCGGGTGGCGGTCATCCCCGGGATGGTGAAGGACCACGAGGGAACCCATCGGGACCTGCACATCCTGGTGCTCGATCTGGTTACGGCCTACCTGCCGGACTGGTACTACTTCTAGCCGGCCGTTGCGCGTGCCCGCCGACGCGGCGGCGAGCGGAGCACACCGGTTCGCAATTCCGGTGACGATGCTCCCCGTTGGTGGTGGGCCTGTCGAATCACCAAGGCTACGTCGCCCTCGACACACTGGGCGAACGGTAATCCGGCCGACGTCCTTGTGAAATGCAGTCGTGAGGTCGGCCGCCAGATGGTGCTCCCGCGGCAGGCTGAGTTGCGGGATCCGGGCCGGGCGGCGGGGGCCGGGGCCTCCCGCCGCGCTCAGGGAGCCGCGGGGGCATCGGGAGCTCCCGCGGCGTGCAGGATGTTGTGCTCGATTTCTTCCAGGTGGTTCAGCATGGCCCGCTGAGCCGCCCCGGCGTCCCGCGCGCGGAGCGCTCGGAGGATGGCCTGGTGGCCGGCCAAGGACCGGCGGGGGCGCTCTGGGGTTTCCAGGGACCGCCGGCGGCTATCCCGCAGGCAGTCCACCAGGGTGTCGTTGAGGCGCAGGAGCAGGGTGTTCTTGGCCGCCCGCGCCAGGGCGGAGTGAAAGGCCGTGTCCATCTCGGCGCCGGTTCCCCCCTCGGCCACCTGGCGGGCCTGCTGCTCCAGGGTCTCCGCGAGTTCCTCGAGGTCCGAGGCGGTGGCCCGCGCGGCGGCCAGGGCGGCCAACTGCGGCTCCAGCAGGCGCCGCACCTCGAACACCTCTATGATGGCGTTTTCCTCGCGCGCGATGGCATGCGCCAGCGGCTGCACCAGCGCCTCGACGCTGGTGGTCACATACGTGCCCTGCCCCTGGCGCGCCTCCAACAGGCCAATGGACTCCAGGGCCCGGACCGCCTCCCGCACGGATGCGCGGCTGACCTTGAACTGTTCCGAAAGGTCCCGCTCGGACGGGAGCCGATCCCCGGAGCGGAGCTTCCCCTCCGCGATCAATCCCTTGAGCTGTGCGATGATATCTTCCGAGACCCGGGTCTTCTTGATCTCTTGGAGGATCGGCATATCGGGCATACGATGCTGCCTTCCTGAAACATCGGGTGAGCTGACCAATCTCCCAACCAGTACCGCTTCGCCTTCTATCTCGTCAAGTGGTTTTGTGCTGGACGGTCACGACGGGCCGAAGGGGGCGGATGCTAGGTTAACGGCCCCCAATCGGCCGGCGCCCCAGGGCGGGGGCGCGGCGGTCCTCCCCTGGGCGTAATGCCGGTGGTTTCTGGGTCCTGTGGCATTCGCGGCTGAGCGTGAGGCGTGCGTGTCCCAGCGGCGCCCGGCTCGTAAGACCACCTGACATCTGGGTTTCGAGATAAACGGTCGGGGCGCACGTGTCCCAATCAGGCGGCCAGGAAAGAAGTGCAGGTTTTGCGCGCCGTCCAAAGCTTTATTTTTTCGCTTTTTACGCGGCCCACGGCGGAGCAGGAGATTGCATCGCCGTGGTCTTAAGATTGCTCTCTGTCAGGCGATGATTGCGTCTGTAGCCACCGAGGAGCGTACGCTCATGTCAACCGTCGGCATTAATCAGGAGGGAAGCTGATGGCGCTCATGATCACCGAGGAATGCACAAGTTGCGGGGCCTGCGTCGAGGACTGCCCGAACCAGGCGATCAGCGAGGGCGATCCCGTATACGTCATCGCTGCCGAGAAGTGCACCGAGTGCGCGGGCTTCTTCGACGAGCCGCAGTGCGTCACCGTCTGCCCCGTCGAGTGCATCGTGCCGGACCCGGCGCACCAGGAGACCAAAGAGGAGCTCCTCGCCAAGAAGGCGCGGCTGCACCCGGGGTAGGGATGTAAGAACGCCCCGGCCAACGAAAGCCGGGGTGGCCGGCGGCGCGGCTCGCGAAGGCTCCAGGAGCGGAGGCTGTAGCGCAGGCACAGTTCGTTGTCCGGCACCGTACCGGCATGAAATCGACCACGTGGTCCGACGCCTCGGGGGGCCAGGTTTCCCGCCCCGCGGGGCAGAGGTGGGATCGCCGAGCCCTCGCATCCCCTCCCCTGCCCGCCAACACGTCCATCGCCAGAAGAGATTCCCACTGATCCTTCGTGCAAGGACGGACCCGCGGCGGCCGCACGGCGGCGCGCCCGGGCAACCGACGTTCCCGCAGCGGCCCCAATCCAGGATCGTGCCGTGAACGAAGCGGAACCGAACGGCTTGCAGGTGCGGGTGGCCGAGGCCTTCCTCGACGATGTGGGCCGGGGCTTGGCCCGCCTCGACCCGGACGACCTGCGGCGCCTGCATGCGGTGCCCGGCGACGTGCTGTTGATTACGGGCCGGCGGGCCACGGTGGCCCGGGCGGCCCAGGCGCCCCCCAGCCACTGCGGGCAGCGGCTGATCGCCATGGACGGCACCACACGCGACAACGCCCAGATCGGTGTGGACGAGTGGGCCACGGTCCGGAAGGTCCCATGCAAGCCGGCGGAGTCGTTGTTGTTGGCCCCGGTTCAGGCCGGTCTCCCCCTCCCCACCGAGAACGAGATCCCCCACCTCCGCCAGCTCCTCTCCGGGATGCCGGTGATGCTGGGCGACCGCCTGCAGGTGACCTTCCTGGGGGCCCGGCCGCGATCCTTCACGGTGGAGGGCGCGGTGCCGCGGGGTGCCCTGCTGATCACACCGCACACCGCCATCGCTTTCAAACCGCCCGAGGTCTCTGCGGAGAAGGCGTACCGCGTCTCCTACGAAGACATCGGCGGCCTGGACCGGGAGCTGGCGCTGGTGCGGGAGATGATCGAGCTGCCCCTCAAGTGCCCCGAGCTCTTCGGCCTCCTGGGGATCGACCCGCCCAAGGGCGTCCTGCTCACGGGCCCCCCCGGCACGGGCAAGACGCTCATCGCCCGCGCCGTCTCCCACGAGGTGCGCGCCCACTTCATCCACGTGAGCGGGCCCGAGGTCATCCACAAGTTCTACGGCGAGAGCGAGGCCAAGCTGCGCCAGGTGTTCGAGGAGGCGAGCCGGAATGCCCCCAGCATCATCTTCCTGGACGAGATGGACGCCCTGGCGCCCAAGCGCGCCCAGGTGATCGGCGACGTGGAGAAACGGGTGGTGGCCCAGCTCCTGGCGCTGATGGACGGGCTGGTGGAGCGGGGCGAGGTGGTGGTCATCGGCGCCACGAACATGCCGGAGCTGTTGGACCCGGCCCTGCGGCGCCCCGGCCGCTTCGACCGGGAGATCGCCATCGCCGTCCCCGACCGCCCGGCGCGGCGCCAGATCCTCGGCATCCATTCGCGGCGTATGCCGCTGGCCGCGGACGTGGATCTGGAGCAACTCGCCGAGATCACCCACGGGTACGTGGGGGCGGACCTGGCGGTCCTCTGCAAGGAGGCGGGGATGGTGGCGCTGCGCCGCCTGGTCCCCCAGATCCGCTTCGAGGTGGACCTGAAGCCCCAGCTGGAGGCGTTGGCCGCTCAGGTCACCGCGGAGGACTTCCTGGCGGCCTTCAAGGTGGTGGAGCCCACCTCCACCCGCGAGTTTCTGGCGGAACGGCCGCGCCTCACGCTCAAAGACGTGGGAGGACTGGCCGAGGCGAAGCGGACCCTCTGCTCCATCCTCCAACTCCCGCGGAGCGGCGCCGTGCTGGCCGCCCACCCCCGCTTCAACCCGCCCAAGGGCATCCTGCTGACCGGCCTTTCGGGGACCGGGAAGACGCTGCTGGCCCGCGCCGCGGCCGGGGAGCTAGGGTTGACGTTGATCACGGTGGACCCGCCCAGCCTCCTCTCCAAGTGGGTGGGGGAGTCTGAGAAGGGGCTGCACGAGGTGTTCAAGCGGGCCAAGCAGGCCTCCCCCTGCATCCTCTTCTTCGACGAGGTCGAGGCGCTGGCGCCGTCCCGCTCCGCGCAGGACGATGGGGGCCTGTTCCCGCGGCTGGTGAGCCAGCTCTTCCGGGAATTGGATGACCTGCACGGCTCGCTGGGCGTGGCGGTGCTGGGGGCCACCAACCGGCCGGACCTGCTGGACCCGGCGCTCCTGCGGGCCGGGCGGTTCGATTACGTGCTGGAGCTGCCCCTGCCGGACCGCGCCGAGCGCCGGGAGATCCTGGGGATCCACGCCGAGGGCCTGCCGCTGGACGACGACGTGAACCTGGAGGAGGTGGCCGATGTGACGGCGGGCTGGGCCGGCGCCGACCTGGAGCTGGTGTGCAAGAAGGCGGCGATCCTGGCCCTGGAGGACGTGCGGCGGGGGCGGCCCGGGGCCCCGCCCAGGCCCTTCCGGGTGGCCTGGCGGCACGTGCGGGAGGCCCAGGCCCAGGTGGGGAGCATGGTGGAGGCGGCGCGGCCGGGGCGCCGCCGCGCCCCTTGATTGCGGAATGCGGGATGGGTTTCCGCCATCGGCAGTCCGCAGGGGCGGGCCGGTCGGCCTTTCACGCGAACCAGGCATCGGAATTCCGCAATCGGGGGACCCGGGTTTCACATGGTGATTCCGCATTCGCATTCCGCAATCGGGAAGGGAGGAGCCCATGGCAAGGGTGCATGAGATCACGATATGGACGCGGGGGGTCGTCAAGGACAAGGAGGGGCGGGATGTGGCCAACGCCCTGACCTTGGCCGCGGACAAGGAGGGAAAATTCACACAGGCCTTCGACAACTATGTCGACCTTCCGGATCGGGTCAACGTCCCCCTTCGGAAGTACGCGCGCATCAGCGATGAAGAGATCGAGATGCGCTACGACTACGAGAACGAGAAGCCCGAGATCGTCGTCGTGGTCGATCAGGCCATCGTGAAGGGGGTGAACCTGCTGCGGGGGATGGAGAGGGACGGGGTCCTGGTGGTCAATACCGATCGCTCCCCGGAGACCATCCTCAAGTTCGTCCCCAACAGCGCCCTCTTGAAGACCCTGGTCTGCGTGGATGCCGACGGGATCTCGGGGAAGGCCACGGTCGATTTCTCCGGCACCGAGGGCGGCATCGACACCGCCGGCCTGGGGGCCGGCATCGCGGCCCCGCTGCTGGGCGCCGTGGCCAAGGTGACCGACCTGGTGAAACTGGAGAACCTGGCCGGCATCGTCAAGGACGTGGAGGGCCTGCGCCGCGGCTACGAGCAGGCGGTGGTCGTGAGCCTCAATGGCGGGGCCAAGAAGGAGGCCGCGTGATGTTCACCATTCCCAAGGAGCGCGAGGTACCCTTCGCCGGCATCACACCGGCACCGGTGAACGAACAGCCCATGATGATCACCGGCAACTGGAGGACCTACCGGCCGGTCATCAACCACGAGGAATGCAACCTCTGCATGAACTGCGTCGTCTTCTGTCCGGACGCCTGCTGGCAGCTGAACGAGGCCGGGGATGAGGTGGTCTGGAACTGGAAGTACTGCAAGGGCTGCCTGATCTGCGTCAACGAGTGCACCCACGGCGCGCTGACCAAGGAACACGAGCTCGACTTCGAGGACGGGGTCGTCCGCCTCGAGAAGCTCTTCTAAGGAGGGGATCCCGATGGCCAAGGACGTCACGCTGAGCGGCTGCGCCGCGTCGGCCCAGGCCGTGAAGATGGCAAAGGTGGAAGTCATCTGTTCGTACCCGATCCGCCCGTACACGGCGGCCATGATGGAGCTGGCCAAGATGGTCGCCAACGGCGAGCTGGACGCCGAGTTCGTCCACGGCGAGGGGGAGCACGCCCAGCTCTCCGTTTGCTATGGGGCCTCGGCCGCGGGGGCCCGCACCTTCACGGGCAGCTCGGGCGTCGGGGTGACCTACGCCTTCGAGACCTATTCCCCCATCTCGGGGG